>NZ_VPAQ01000031.1:0-13118 GCF_013419135.1 Acinetobacter sp. YH12100
CACAAGTTGTTCTTCATAATCTCTTAATGATCTTTCTAACACCTCGTCAGTGCTAGAAGCTGGACTTCGATAAACTCAACAACTCCGCCATTCTGCTTCGTTCGTTTCCGTCTATCTCGTCGGTATGTGCTCATTATAGGGCAATTTCTTACACGTGCAAGCGCTTTTAACGCACAGGAATCACGAGTGTTTTATTTTTATGCACCAAATTGGTTCAATTCCATACAATTCATTACATAAGTACATATTTTTAAAACAGAAATATAAATTAAATATTTCTGTTTTATTCTGTACCTAGTTTTTCACGACTGGTGCTTTAATCGTCACACTGGTGATTTTTACAGGGTTCACCGGCACATTTTGATGCATTCCATAGTTTCGGGTCGGTACTTTAGCAATCTGATCGACGATATCCATACCTTTAGTGACCTTACCAAAGACCGCATAGCCGGCATTTCTGGCAGAACGATCCAGGAAATCATTATCAACCAGGTTCACAAAGAATTGTGCTCGGGCAGAATCCGGCTGATTGGTACGCGCCATGGCTAAAGTACCGCGTTTATTTTGCAGACCATTCGATGATTCGTTTTTAATGGGTGCTTTGGTATTGGCTTTTTCCTGCATGTTCACATCAAAGCCACCGCCCTGCACCATAAAGCCTGGAATGACGCGGTGAAAGATCGTGTCCTTATAGAAGTTACTCTTTACATAGCTTTCAAAGTTCTTTGCCGAGATTGGCGCTTTGTCATTGAAGAGTTCAATTTCAATATTTCCTGATGAAGTCTTCATCTCAATAATCGTATTTGCAGCAAAGCTTGGTAGACTGAGCGCAGCAAGTGCGATCACACATAATGATTTCTTTAACATTTATTAACTCATCTACTTAGAAGTAATGGTTGTGAATGACTATATATTAATCTTTTATAACTCATAATGCAGTGATCTGCCGACTAAAGACAAGAGAATAAGAATGAAGCATGCATTATTACAGGAGCAAAATATCCACCAGTTTCCACCTTGGCGTTTGCAGGGTGAAGGTTTTATTCTGAATTATTGGCTGACCCCCAGCTTTATTGAGCAAGCGAAACAGTTCCGGATCGCACCATCTCCGCTGGGGCGGATGGTCCAAGTCTTATTGGTGCGTTATCATTCTTCGCCGATTGGCCCTTATGATGAGTTACTGATTCTGGATCATCCTTTAATTAGTAAACGGCACCTCAGCTCGATTCCTAAAATTTATGTGTCTACCCATGAGTCTGTGGTACACGGTCAGCATTTATGGGGCATTCCCAAAGAACATGCGCAATTTGAATGGCAGGAAAAGGATCAGGAAGTGCTGTGTCAGATTCAGCATCAAAACCAGCATATGACAATTCGGCTGAAGAAAACCAAATCTGCACGCCAGTTCTACATTAATAGTCATCATATTCCAGCATCTATGCTGAAGATTCAGCAAGCCTGGAAAGGTCAGCGTTTTCAGTTTAGTCCACAGTTCCGTGGTCATCTCTCCAAACTCTCGCAAGTAGAATGGCAAGATATCGACAATATATTTCCAGACTTTTCCAAAGCCAAATTGCTGCAAAGCTTTTATGTTCCCAAATTCAATCTGATCTTTCCTGAAGCGCAGATCAGCAGCAAAGTATAAGAATTGATAAAAACCTATCTATAAAAAAAGGTGTTTCATGAGAAACACCTTTTTGCATTCACGCCTTGGATTTAACTATGTTTATCCCAGAATTTGCGGAAATTTTTGCTGATCTCAATCACATATTTTTTGGCACGGCGGGAGATCGGCGTCAGGTTGATAAAACCATGTGCCTGGTCGGTATATTCATGATAATGAACACTCACACCATTCTGACGTAGTTTATGCGCATAGATTGAACCTTCATCATGCAGGACATCATGACGTGCGGTAATCACATAGCTCGGCGGCAAGTTTTGCAATTCACCATAGGTCGGTGAAATCAGTGGATCATCTAATTCAATCTGATGGGTCTGGGCATACATGAAGGTCACCAGATCAATATCCTGCTCTGAAAGTACCAGTCCATCTTTATAGGCATAAAAAGATGGATGGCGACTTTTAAAGTCGACCGCCGGATAAAGCAAAAGCTGCGCTCGTGCGGCATAAGATTTACCTACACTGCGCTGAGCTACAACAGTAGCCAGATTTCCGCCGGCACTGTCCCCTGCCAAGGCAATCCGGTTTTTATAGACTTTTAGCTGCTTGCTATGCTGATGTGCCCACGCCAGGGCATCTTCACAAACCTGTACCATCTGCAAGGGGCTAAATTCTGGCGTCAGCGGATAAGCCACGCTTAACACCTGTACTTTGGCATGTACTGCCAGCAAGCGACAGAATTCATCATGGCTGTCCAGACCGCCCACCATAAATGCACCGCCATGATAAAAAATCACCATCGGCAACTTCTTTTGTGGAGCTGGATGATAATGCCGGGCAAAGATGCTGCCACTTTGCAAAGGCAGACGCAGCTCTTCTACCATTTTCACAGCAGTCGGTCTGGCCTGAATTGTTTTCATGCGCGCATCAAACGCCACCCGTGCCTGTGCGACATCTTCACTCAGAAAGCTGCCATGCCCCTGTTTAAGCTGAATCGCCATCAGGCATTTGACCATGGGGTCTAAATTAGGATAGTGATGAGGATAGTCCAAAGCCTTAACCAATGCGTCTTGTGCAATACCAGGTAAGCGATCCAGCATACGCGCTGCTGTGCCTTGCCCTTTCTCCATGACACTTTTCAGTACTGGATGATTCACAGTCATTATTTTTAGTCCTTATTCTCTTAATTCTTCATAGTTTCTACACGATTAGCGTTTCAGTGACCATATTCTTATATAAGTCTTAATATCTAAGTACATATAGTTTTATCCAATACGTTAACCTGATTTATAAAAGATGTCATTGACCGTTTAAATGGTATTTTTGACGTAGTTTTGCGAGCTTCAGTATATTTTTTATTTCAAGTTGGGAGAATGCCTATGGCTGGCAAAATTATAGCTCTGTCTCTGGCGACTGCATTTTTGGCTGTAGGCTGTGTTGCTTTCCCTGAAGATGGTGGCTACTACGATGGCCGTTATGATCAGCGTTCTGATCGCCGCTATGAACAGGATCGTCGTTATGAGCAACAGCGTCGTTATGATCGGCAACGCTGGGAATATGAACAGCAACGTAAACGTATTGAACTGGATCGACGTAAACAGGAAGTGCAGCGTCGTAACTGGGAACAGGACCGTAAAAGACAGTTAGAACAGGACCGACGTAAAAGCCAGCTGGAACGACAACGCCAGGAACAGCAGCGTAAAAACATGATGAGCCAACGGCAAAAACAGGCTGAAACAGAACGTAATAAACGCCGCCTGGAGCAGGATCGTAAACGGATCACCGATCAACGTGCCAGAAAAGCCCAGCAAAACCGTTCATCTAACCCACGCTGGAGCGATAATCGACGTCAACAGCAACAGCAGCGTCCACGCGATCGCCGTGATTAATACTTTGATTTCACTCTTTGTTAAAAAAGCCTGTAGCAGGCTTTTTTAATGGAAAATTTTATCTCAAGCTGATTGAATAAAAGCAGTATTTTTGCATGAAGGTCGGACTAAGCCGCCAAGCCATCATTTTTATCTTGATCAGATCAAGAATGCTCAATTTTAGCAAAAAAAAGGCCTATCTTAGAGAAAAAGATAAGCCACGAAAACACATTTCAAAATAAGAAGAAACTACAGCGATAGAATCTGGAATAAATATTAATCAAAAGTTCATCTATTGAGAAATACTTTATTGCTTAGATATTAATCGCTTTTATGTCTAATAAATAATCAGGCAAAAAAAAGCCAAGTCTTGGGGGAACTCAGCTTGAAAAAAGTAACTTGAAATAAGGCAACAGCAACCGAGTTCGGCTCTCTCCTCTGAACAAGGTCGCTGTCTATGTCAGTATCATGCAATTTTTTTACTAATATTTAAAACAGATTAAAATTATTAAATTTATTTAAAAATACGATTATCAATTTTTTATATTTATTTTCAAATAATTCATGTTTTATTTTAAAGCCCAGACTGTCTATTCAGCGACGTATACAGTAATGATCAGATGGCTCCTTGATCATTTACTTCAATTTATCTCCGCCTATATCGAGGTAAAAGCCTGCCATCTGCTCGCTGTTTTATTCAGAATTTTGTATAAATCTTAAATTTAATCTTGACTGACGCTTGAATTTTTACACCCTGCCCCGATTTCTTTAGGTAATCAAGAACTTCAACCATGGCAGTTCAGCATTAACGCAGTGAATACTGAGGCCTGAGGACTGTACATGTTTAAGAACCCATTTAAACGGAGTAAATCAATGGCGACTGAGCAAAACGAGCAAGCTCAAAAATTTGAGCAAGAGCAAGCGGAACAAGATACAGCGCAAACTCAAGCTGAAACCGAGCAGGCAGAAGTTTCCGTTGAGTCTTTACAAGAGCAGATTGCGCAGCTTGAAGGTGACTTAAAGTTAGAAAAAGCACGTACGGCCAATGCAGTCTACGAAGCACAAAAAAGTGTGGAACGTATTCAGCGTGAATCTGAAAAGCATAAAGATACCGTTTTAGAAAAGTTCTCTAAAGAACTTTTAGAAACCGTCGACAATCTCGAGCGCGCCATTGTTGCCGCAGGTGAAGAGAAAACTCCACTGCTGGAAGGCGTTGAACTGACACTTAAATCTTTATTGAATACCTTAGAGAAATTTGGAGTCGTGGTGGTAGACACCAGTAACGGCTTTAATGCTGATCTGCATCAGGCAGTTGGGATTGATCCAAATGCCAAAGCCAATGAAATTGGCACTGTTTTGCAAAAAGGCTACACGCTGAATAATCGCCTGTTGCGTCCGGCGATGGTCATGGTTGGCGCTTAAGCCAAATAAATTCGGGAGTTTGTGAAATTTTTTCAACAATTTTACTTGAAAAAAATCGAACGGCTCTCATATCGGATAACAAGTAAATCCCTTTTAATTTCCCTTTGATAAAGGGAAAAGTTTGGGAATAAAAAAATTTTTGAGGAAACATCCAAATGGCTAAAATCATTGGTATTGACTTAGGTACTACAAACTCATGTGTTGCAGTACTTGAAGGCGACAAAGTTAAAGTAATCGAAAACGCTGAAGGCGCGCGTACAACGCCATCAATTATTGCCTATAAAGATGGCGAAATTCTGGTAGGTCAATCGGCAAAGCGTCAAGCGGTAACGAATCCTAAAAATACCTTGTTCGCGATCAAACGTTTGATCGGTCGTCGTTATGAAGACCAAGCGGTACAAAAAGATATCGGTCTGGTACCGTACAAAATCATCAAAGCTGACAACGGTGATGCTTGGGTTGATGTCAACGACAAGAAACTTGCACCACAGCAAATCTCTGCTGAAATCTTGAAAAAGATGAAGAAAACAGCGGAAGATTACCTGGGTGAAACAGTAACTGAAGCGGTCATTACTGTTCCTGCTTACTTCAACGATGCCCAGCGTCAAGCAACGAAAGATGCAGGTAAAATTGCAGGTTTAGAAGTGAAACGTATCATCAACGAACCAACTGCTGCTGCACTTGCGTTCGGTATGGACAAGAAAGAAGGTGACCGTAAAATCGCGGTTTATGACTTGGGTGGTGGTACATTCGACGTTTCAATCATTGAAATTGCGGATCTTGATGGCGACCAGCAAATCGAAGTATTGTCTACTAACGGTGATACATTCCTGGGTGGTGAAGACTTCGATAACGCATTGATCGAATTCCTGGTTGAAGAGTTCAAAAAAGAACAAAACTTCAACTTGAAACAAGATCCGCTTGCGCTGCAACGTTTAAAAGAAGCTGCTGAAAAAGCGAAGATCGAGCTTTCTTCTTCGAATGCAACTGAAATCAACCTGCCATACATCACTGCTGATGCGACTGGTCCTAAACACTTGGTGATCAACGTAACACGTGCGAAACTTGAAGGTTTGGTTGCTGACTTGGTTGCGCGTACCATTGAGCCTTGCCGTATTGCACTTAAAGATGCTGGTCTTTCGACTTCAGACATCTCTGACGTGATTTTGGTTGGTGGTCAATCACGTATGCCAATGGTTCAACAGAAGGTTCAAGAATTCTTCGGTAAAGAGCCACGTAAAGACGTAAACCCTGATGAAGCAGTCGCAATGGGTGCTGCGATTCAAGGTGCGGTACTTTCAGGTGACAAAACTGACGTACTTCTACTTGACGTTACTCCGCTGACACTTGGTATCGAAACCATGGGTGGCGTGTTAACAGCAATCATCGAGAAAAACACCACGATTCCTGCGAAGAAATCTCAAGTGTTCTCGACTGCTGCTGACAACCAGCCTGCTGTAGACATTTCTGTGTTCCAGGGTGAACGTAAAATGGCACAGCAAAACAAATTGTTGGGTAACTTCCAATTGGGCGATATCCCACCTGCGCCACGTGGTGTGCCACAAATTGAAGTGTCTTTCGATATCAACGCTGATGGTATCTTGAAAGTATCTGCAAAAGACAAGAGCACGGGTAAAGAGCAATCGATCCAGATTAAAGCAAACTCAGGTTTGTCTGATGCTGAAATCGAAGCAATGATCCGTGATGCTGAAGCGAATGCTGAAGAAGATCGCAAATTCGAAGAATTAGCGAAAGCACGTAACGAAGCGGATGCGTTAGTTTCTTCTGCTCAAAAAGCAGTGAAAGATTTGGGCGAGCAAGTGACTGCAGACGAAAAAACTGCAATTGAAACTGCGGTTTCTGAGCTTGAAGCATCAACTAAAGAAAATGATGTTGAAGAAATCAAAGCGAAAACTGAAGCGCTTCAAAACATCATCATGCCGATCACTCAGCGTGCCTATGAAGCAGCTCAAGGCCAAGGCGGTGCGCAAGGGTTTGATCCGAACGCATTCGGTGGTGACGCTGGTCAACAACAGCAAAAAGCGGACGACGGCGTTGTAGATGCTGAGTTCACTGAAGTAAAAGATGACAAAAAATAATTTGTCGCTTTAACTGAAAAACCGCGCAATAGCGCGGTTTTTTTATGTCCAAATTTTAAAGCATGAAGGTAAAATGACTAAAAATGGATCGTATGTTCAAGTAAAGCTGTTTAAGCTAAATCCAGCATGAAACGACCATCAACCCTGAAAATTCTGATTTTGCGGCCTTTCAGCAATGGGTTAAAGCCATGTTATTGCTACAGGAACGCCACGCTTGTCGACTGTATGCCAAATCCGGCCGGGGTATGGAGCTGGAAGCGCAAGTTGGCTGACGCACGGGCTGGATCGAAACACCACAGGCTGACATCGTGGCCTTTTCCCTGAATATGCAGATGCACAGTCATATGGATCCGGCGATTCGCCTGGACATTTTACAGCAAACCTTGGCCGAATTAGGACTTTATCCAAAAGCTGAGCAGGAAGGCAAATAAGCATGGGAAATGCCTTAAAATTAAGCTATATTTTTTAAAAATAAGCATCTCAATAGCAATATGCGCCTTCTATTTTGTCTGGTCATCGTTGGGTTAATCCTGTCTACCTCTATGCATATGCAGACCAAAGCTCATCCACAACTGCGCTACAACTCGCTTGCAGACCGGCTCAGTCATCCTTTTGACACACGTTTACGCTTTAAGGTCGATCAGGTAGATGCAGGCTTTGGGCTGAGTAAAGAGCAAGTGATTCAACTGAGCAAAGAAGCCGTCGAGATCTGGCATCAGGGCACCCATCGCGATGATCTGCTGCTCTATGATGAAAATGCCCAGCTGAGTATTCATCTGATCTATGATCAACGGCAACAGGAATATAATGCCTTAAAGAAAGTCGAAAAACAGTTGCTGGCAGATGATGCCCAGTATCAACGTCAGGTCAAAAATCTGGAAGCATCTTATCAACATCTGGAAAGTCAACAACAACGCTTGATCCAGCAAAGAGATCAGATTAATTATGAATTTCAGAAGCTACAGCAACGACGGTATCAGCCAAATTTATCTGCCTATGAGCACGAACAATTAGAATATGAGTTTCAGGCTTTACAGCGCAAATCGGAAAATTTTAAACGGGAAGCCGAGTATCTTCAGCAACAGCAAAGTTCTTTTAACCTGAATGTTTCGCTGCATCAACATAGTCTTGAAAATCATCAACAGAATATCATTCAGGCCCAGCAACGTTTTCCTGCCCGTGAATTTCATAAAGGGGTATTTATGGGTCATCAGATTCATGTATATCAGTTTGATGCAGAAGATGATCTGCGTCTGACACTGGCTCATGAACTGGGGCATGCTTTGGGCCTGTATCATCATGATGATCCAGAGGCGCTGATGTATCCGGTACTGGGAAAACAGAATCTGCAACACTTTCAGTTGCGACCTGCCGACAAGACTTTGCTGTATCACCGTTAAGTGATCAGCCTGAATTCCTTAATTAATTTAAGTGTATAAGTGTTATAAAAAACACTCTATTCGGATTTCATGTTATTGTGAACGGCTACATTGTTCAGGCCATCTTTGGAGATTCATGTGAGTTACTACCATATTTTAATTGAAGTAAATGACCACATTAGTACGATTGATGAAACGCGTGATATCGAGATCTTTGATATTAAGGATATTCAGCCACATCTTCATGCGATTTTATTGCCTTATTTCAATGAACAGCTGATTGAACTGGACGATGAGAATCTGGAATATAAAGATATTTTACATCTGGAAATCAAACAGACCCTCTTGCCGATCAATGACCTGATCGAAGAAGAGCAGCGCCTGTTGCCAAGTGATACCGATATTACCATTAGCGCTTATGAGATTTTTAATAATCGTGAGCTGAGTCAGGATGTCACATCAGTAATTTTTGACCTCTTGGAAGCGGTAAAACTGGAAAATTAAGTTTTCTTCAGATATAAAAAAGTCCTCATCAAGAGGACTTTTTTATTGTACGTGTTTAGATCGAGAATGAAGATCCACAACCACAAGTGGTGGTCGCATTCGGGTTTTGCACCACAAAGCGTGAACCTTCCAGACCTTCCAAATAATCTACAACTGAACCGACCAGATATTGATAGCTGAGTGAATCGACCAGTACTTTCACATCGCCGTTGGCAAATTCTGCATCATCTTCATTCTGACTTTCGGCAAAGTTAAAGCCATAAGAGAAACCTGAACAGCCGCCACCGGTAACATACACACGGAGCATTAAGTCTTGGTTACCTTCACTGTCACGCAACTGGCGTACTTTATTTGCGGCATTGTCGGTGAGCACAAGCGCTTGGGCATTCATGGCGGATTCCTCTGTTGAATGGAATGTCTTTAAAAAGAAAAGACCATATCGAAGTATAACACACTCAATATATGGTCAGTCTCTACAGATTAAAAGTCAAATCAGAGTAATTTTATCAGGATTATTTGTAGTTCTCATCCTGTAAGGCACATTCGAAGTTTTGCGGGTTCTGTTTACAACGGAATTGCCACAGCAGTTTCATCATGCGCTTATCATATACGCCGCGTTTGGTCAGGTCGATTCTGGAATCGCGCATCATTTTCTGATAGCCCGGTTTATCTGCAGCCGGAATATCCATCCAGTATTTTGCAGGAATATCGGCTTTCATTTTGCCCAGAATACCAAAAGCGCGCGGCAACTGGCTTTTCACCCATTCACGTGATTTTTGACCATAACCCGCCGGGAATTTATCGGGACGGATAATGATATTACCGGTCACTTGCAACACCGGATAATTCACAATCGCACCTTTTGTACCTAAGCCTTTGTGTAATTCTAGGGGTTTAAATACCGCAGCGGGTGCGCCAATGATATCAACCTGACCATTGTTAAACTTGGCGCCAAAGTTGGTGACATCGGCACTAACGGCTTGAGCACCAACCTGCTGCACCATGATTTTTTGTGCTTCATCATAGTCGAGTACCGCAATTTTTTTACCTGCAGCTTTGGCCACGGTATTAATACTACGGTCATTGACCAACAGAAAAGCATCACCGACAGGAATCACCCCCACCACTTCATATTTGCCATTGAGCATATGTTTGGCAAAAGTCGGACTCGCCAGACCCTGCATCACTTTAACGGCCAGATTCAGATCTGGAATCGCCCCGATGGCATCGAGTGAGCCGGTAAAACTGTTGAACTGACGCCCGCGCATTCCAGTAACACTAATCCCGTCACATTTTCCGGCTTTAAAATCTTCTGCAACCACGGCTTCATTGGTATTCACTCTAAGCTCGATATCAGCGCCCCAGTTTTTCGCTGCCAGCTGATAATCTTTCATGACGCTATACACATCGCCATTTTTGCCCACCAGATCAAATACGCACATCACCTGTTTGGCCTGTACCAGACCTGAAACAGTAAATGTCGCTGCGGCCAATGCCAGTATTTTCCATCTTCTTTGTATCATCCTAATGTCCTTATACCTTGTTTTTGTTATTGCGATTTCAGCCGCATCTAATTATTTTTATATCAATCATAAGAAATCAATCTTTAGATCAAGCTTAAGCTATTTAATCAGCTGTACAATGGCTGATCTGCCTCAGTTCAACCACAAAAAAAGCTTAGACTCAGCTAAGCTTTTTCTTTAAAAATCAAATTACTCACCCGAAAGTGAACACTCAAAATTGGCTTTGTCGACAGAACAGCGCGCGCGTTTTAACACTGACATCATGCCAGCATCATAGATTCCGCGTTTGGTCATGTCCATACGGCCATCACGTAACATTTTCTGGTACTTGGTTCTATCTTCCACGCTCAGATTCATTTTATATTTCGACGGAATTCCGGCTTCCAGACGGCCGATCATGGCCATACTTTTTGGCAGGTTTTTGATAAACCAGTCACGCGATTTTTGCCCAAAACCTGCCGGGAATTTTTCCGGGCGAATGACAAAATCGGACGTCACATGCAGCACCGGGAAATTAAACATCGCGCCGTTATTGCTAAGGCCTTTATAAATCTCTAGCGGTTTATAAGCATAGGCTGGTGCCCCCACCATATCCACCTGACCATTGTTAAATTTGGCCACAAAATTGGATACATCGGAAATCACGGCCTGTGCACCAACACGCTGCACCATAATTTTCTGGGCATCGTCATAGCCCAATACCGCGAATTTTTTACCTGCGGCTTTTTCGATCGAGTTAATATTTTTGTCACGGACAAAGATGAACGCCGAACCAAGTGGTGCAATCCCGGCAATTTCGTATTTTTTACCACCCAGATTAGTCACCATTTTGCTGGCATTGCGTTTGTCCAGCGCAAAACTAATGGCTCGCTGTGCAATTGCATTGCTCGGTGCACCGCCCAGTGCATCGATAGAACCGGCAAATTTATTGTATTGACGGGCGCGCATGGCAGTCATAAATACGCCATCACATTTTCCGGCTTTAAAATCATTGTCGGCAACAGCTTCATCTTGGCGGGCAATCAGATTGATTTCTGCGCCCCAGCCTTTTGCAGCCAGTGCCCATTCTTGCGCCATCTGGAAAGACTCACCCGATTTACCCAGTAAGTCAAACACGCAGATATCGACTTTTTCTGCATGCACTGCATTGGCAAAACCAAATGTAGAAAGTGCAGCCAATGATAAGAGTGCTTTTTTCATTGTATTATCCTTTGGAATCTTGTTATTCGCTGAGTGTCCGTACACGGAACAAATATTAAGCAAGTTTAATTAAAAAAAATAGAGCATTTACTCCATTTAAAACCCGTGTTTTGGCCTATAAAGATAAATCAGCGTATTTTCTAAATATTATTTTATAAAATATTTTTAAATATCAACTTCTTAGTATTCAATAGAAGTTTCGTATCATTACATTTAATCCGTGAGAGTTACAAAGATATACATCATTTGAATTTTATTCGCCACTAATTGAACACTCAAAATTGGTTCTTTCGATGGTACAGCGGGCACGCTTCAATACCGTCATCATGCCGGGATCATAAATCCCCTGCCGGGTTAAATCGATGCGGCCTTCGCGCAGAATCTTCTGATAGGCAATGCGATCTTCACGGCTTAAGTTCAACTTATATTTATTGGGAATTTCCGCTTCCATACGTTTCACCATGGCAAAACTGCGCGGCAACTGTTTCACAAACCAGTCTCTGGATTGTACTGCGAAAGAGTCAGGAAATTTATCCTGCCGGATGATCAGGTCGGCGGTGACATTGATCACTGGAAAATTAATCATGGCGCCTTTATTGCCCAGACCTTTTTCTAATTCAAGCGGTTTAAAGGCATAAGCCGGTGCAGCCACAATATCAACTTCGCCCTGATTAAACTTACGGATAAAATTGGAAATTTCCGACATTACCGGCACGGCTTCAATCCGGTTGACCATAATTTTCTGGGCATAGTCATAATGCAGCACGGCAAATTTCTTGCCTTTTACCTGTTCCAGTTTATTCAGCTCGCGATCACGGACAAAAATATAAGCCGGGCCAATCTGCCCGATCCCAGCCACTTCAAATTTTTCTTTGCCAATCTGGGTGATCAGGCGCTTGCTGTTGCGTTTGTCCAGTACATAACTGATGGCTTTCATGGCAATGTCATTATTTGGCACACCACCAATCGCATCAATCGAGCCGGCGAATTTGTTATAGGCGCGGGCCCGCATAGAGGTCATATAGAAGCCATCGCATTTGCCGGCCTTGGCATCCTGATCCACTTTGGCTTCGTCCTGATAGGCAGTCAATTGAACATCAGTATTCCAGGCTTTTGCAGCTAAAGCCCATTCCTCCATTAATTTAAAAGATTCGCCAGACTTGCCCAGCAAATCAAAAACACAGACATTTACTTTGGCATGACTTGAAGTCGATGCCAGTAGACCCAGTGCAGATAAAACTAAAAATCCCTTTTTCATTTTTATTTTACTCTATCGTATTTTTTGCTCGATCAGCTTCTACTATAAACAACTGTTAATGCTGAAAATAGAGCTTATACTCAACTTATGCGTCCATAATATATAAATTCACAGTATTTAAAAGCTGGCTCATTTCAGTAAAAGTCGCAAGATTTTTCATTTTCACAAGGCTTTCCTTTAGAATAGGCGCATCTTATTTCTTAGCTTTGATTTCTCAATGATTCAGTTAGACCAGTTATCT
>NZ_VPAQ01000032.1:0-7581 GCF_013419135.1 Acinetobacter sp. YH12100
AAAATTTAACATAAAATCTCATATACGAAATTCGGGTGTTAGAACCCATTCAAAGTGTACTCATCAGTACACTTTGAAATTTTGATATAAAAAATTTAACATAAAATCTCATATACGAAATTCGGGTATTAGAACCCATTCAAAGTGTACTCATCAGTACACTTTGAAATTTTGATATAAAAAATTTAACATAAAATCTCTTATGCGAAATTTAGGTCTTATCCCAAATAAATCCATTAAAAAGATCTTTATCTTTCTGCTTATTTTCTTCGGTCTTATTTTCCGTATTTAAAAATTGCTCAAAATCGGCTAATTGCTGCTTAAACGATTCATCATTTTTTAATTTATTTAAAGCCCAAGCTCCCAGTAGAATTTTACGTCTCGTATCATCTTTTCTTTGTTGATCAGAAACTTTCTTTTTTTCACGTGCAATGGCAGCTTTTTTCTGTTCTTTTAGCTGTCTTAAGCGTTCTTCTTGCTTTGCAATTTTTTGCTCTAAATTATCAACACTCATACCATCACCGTATCAAGGAATCCCCCTCAAGCATAGGTCTGTTTGAATTGAAATTCAAGACAGCCCATGCTATCGTGGTTTTCCCGAAGGGCGCACTTAGCCATTGGATTTCATCCAATGGTGCGACAAGGGGTAAATCCCCTTTGTAATCCCCTGACCAACATATACATGTTGGTAATTTCGATAAATCGAAATAAAGAGCAAAAGCAAAATGGCGATATATCATTTTTCAGTTAAAACGATTAGTAGAGGTAATGGACGATCGGCCGTTGCTTGTGCTGCATATCGTTCAAGTGAAAAATTGGTATGCGATTTTTATGGAAAAGAACAAGACTACACAAGAAAAACTGGTGTCGAATTTACAAAAATCTATGCACCTGAAAATACAAATACTGAGTTACTCAAGCGCCAAACACTTTGGAATGAAGTCGAAAAGGTTGAACGTAGAAAAGATGCATTACTTGCAAGAGAGTTTGAGATTGCATTTCCCAGTGAGTTAAACGCTGAACAGCGTGAAAATATGCTCAATGAACTTTGCCGAAACCTCGTTAAAAAATACGGTGTCATCGTTGATGCTGCTATTCATGCACCTCATACAGACAGTGGAAGTGATGAACGCAACTACCATGCACACATCATGTTCACAACCCGAAGTATTAATGAGCAGGGTGGCTTTTCAGCAAAAAAATATAGGGACTTCAGTCGTGACAATGGCACAGAAACTGTAAGCCACTGGAGAGAATCATTTGCAGAGTTATGCAATCATCACCTGGAACAAAATGGATTTGATGAACGTGTCGATCACAGAAGTTATGAAGACCAGGAAAGTGACCTAGAAGCAACTCAGCACGAAGGTCCTCAAGCGACATACCTCCGGAGACGAGGGATATTTACAGAAATTAGTCTGAAAAATGATGAAATTAAGCTACGTAATTTAAAAATCAAAAAGGTCATCGCACTGGATGAAAACATCAAAGTATCTGAGGATCTTGTTCAAAAAGTACGAAGTGAGCTTCAGTTTCAATACTCTCAAGCTGAGTATTCAGAAAAAACTTCTCAGAAACTTTATGAATTCCAAAATGAAGAATTATCAAAATTAACAACAAAATTAGACACGATGAGTTCTGCAATATCAGAACTACGCAAAAAAGAGCCTTTATTTTTTAAAACAAAATGGATCAATCAAATAAATGACCTGATCGACCAACACAACACCCAACTAGACATCCAAAAGCATATTTCTGGTCTTAGTGAAATAGAAAAAAAAGAGAGATATTCTGATCATTTAAATAAATGGACAGAAGAAAATCAGCTGCTCCAGCCTAAAAAGTCTTTTGCAAAATTTGACGAACCGAACATCACTGTTAAACAACGAAAACTTAATGATCAAATTTCAAATATAGATCATCAAATTTCTGAAATATCACGCAGAGAAACTGAGTATCAAGAGTATGTACGCGATCAAAGACTGGAGATCATAAATAGTTATATATTTGAAGAAGATAACTATGGAAATAAATACTTTAGTCCTCAAAATGGTGAAAAACAAAAGCGACTATATGCAGAAGAAATGGAAGATCTAAAAATCCAAGAATTGCATGCGGCTTTTACAAAAAAAATTGAGACCGAAGCGCAGCAAGAGTTTTCCCAAAAAAGAGCAATACAGCTCGAAAACGACCGAAAAGATCGTGAATCTAGAGAACAGCAGTTACGTAAAGAACGAGAGCAACAAGAACAACGCTATGCACAAGAACGAGAGCAACAAGAACATTTGGCATTTGTAAGACGCCAAGAACAAGAAAAACAGCAGAGAAATGAGCCTAAAAAGCCAGAAAATGACAATAACCATGACTACACGCCTTAGAAATCCCATTTAAGCGCAAAAAAACGGGGGTTTTAGCGACTTTTGATAGAAATACAGTAAAACTATAGTTGATAAAAATAAAATCGCTTAGAACGCAAATGAGAGCCTTTTAGCGAGTATCTACGAGCGACACAACGAAAGTTTGCTTATTCCCCCTCTGAAAAACCGTTTTTTATTGAATTACTGGGGACAGTGATTAGCGAGTGTCTACGAGCGAAGTATTGATGCTTTTGCTCGTCAAAAAGCATGAGCATAGCGAATGCATTATTCATGTTTTGCTTTTTGAATCCTTGATCATATATGCAAAAAACTGCCCCCCACGAAGCGAGTGAAACGAGCTTCAATAGAGTACGAGCTTTAGCGAGTACCAAGGGCAGTTTTAATAACTCACTTTGGAAATAAATTCCCTTTTATTCTTTTAAAAAGCTTTTAAAAGCTTTTAGACCCCCCTATAAACCACGCCTAGCAATGCTTTCAGACTTTAAAAAACTACTTTTACCGGACATTAAACTACAAATGCCGGACAAAATGGACTTAAAAAACTACTTTTACCGGACATAGAAACTACTTTTACCGGACATTAAACTACAAGAAAAAGTTTGTAGTTTTGTTAAAAAACTACAAAAATAGTAGTCAAAAAATAAACGACAATGTATGTTTAAGCTACATAAATACCAATGTAGTTAGTTAGTTTTTTGGGGTTGTAGTTATATGGACGAAAATAAAAAAACATATCCTCTGAGCTGGGTTGTTATGCAAAACAATGTTCAAGAATGCTTTAAGAGTATGAACATTGATGAAAAACGAATGTTAATACTTGCTAGCCCAATTGCTAGAACCACTGATGCAACTGAAAAAGACCGAATTATGATTACGGCAGAAGAGTTTGCTAGAGAATGTGGCATTAAAACGCATTCCGCATATACGCAGTTAGAACTAGCCAGCAAGAATCTACTTAAAAGAAATTTCTCTTATAACAATGAAAGAGGAAAAAAGGTGCTGTCGAATTGGGTGATTGATTGCACTTATGAAGACGGAGGGATAGCTATACGTTTCCCTGAAATCGTTCTACTGATGTTAAAAGAGTTTGATAAATTAAACCCTTATACAAAATATAAAAAAGATATCGTACTAAGTTTGAAAAAAGATTACTCATTCGATCTTTATCATTTAGCTAAAAAGCATCAAGCAATGGGACAATTTGAAATGTCCTTAGAACATATAAAAAATGAGCTGGGTTTGCCCAAATCTTATGACAAACTCTGTAATTTAAAAGACCGAGTAATGAAGCCTTCATTAAATGAGATTACAACTAATACAGATATTGAACTCACTTATGAAAATGTAAAAAAAGGGCGTTCAGTAGTTGGCTTTAAATTTATAGTGAAAGAAAAACCTAAGCCAAAATTAATAGCGCCTCAGCGAGATCAAAGAACTATAGATATGTTCTGCAATTTATCTGATGCTCAAATTAACAAGTACAGCACTATTTTATCTAAACTTTCTGAGCTATCAGACCTCAGTAATTTCCCAGACTACCCGACATTTGCCCTCTGGATTAGTGGCATCTTACGAGATCCGAAAAGTGTAAGAGAGGAAACAACAAAACGGATTTTTAAAGCTCTTCATAGCAAGACGGATTTTAAACCATGAGAACTAAGGCTGAATTAGATGCAATGAGTCATCAAGAACTCAAAGATTATGAGCAAAGTTTACTTGCTCTGTGGACACCAAGAATGGCTATTGAAAGTGACATTGAAAGGTTAAGCACTCATCACAGCGAATTATTAGAGGTTTTTAATCAATTAAAGAATCCGGATGCACCTAAAAATTCACGTTTAAAAGATTCAATCTTGTCTCTGAAATATAAAATCGAATCGCTTGAAGGTAAGTTGAGTGATCTTATTCAAGATAATCGCTTAAATTCTGCAGATTGAATTATTCAGTTTATTTAATCAAAATCGTGGAACATTGATTAAAGACTAGGCGTGGAACGTGAAAAGTAATAAAAAAAGCCCAGTCATTGACGACTGGGCTAGAAAATTGAAACTACAGCGTTGAATTTTCACGAGAATTATAACAAATTTCGTATAAGGTGTATTATGTTAATTTTAGAAAATCTTCACTACTATTATTTTAAAATAAGCCTTATATCCAAGCATAAAACAAGGTTGTCTAGACTTCTTTTAACAGTAAAGTTATCATAAAACTGAATTTTATTTTTTAGGTAAGTTTATGCATTCTATCCGCATTCGTTAAGACACAACTATTTGCATAGTGACACTATTTTATAATGGTGGGCTTTTGTTGTGTCTTTAAGAATATATGCGGATATATAAAGTAAAAGTATGCTTAATTTATAAGTATGCTTTTAGTGCATAGTTTCCAGTTATAACTTAATTGACTAGCTATTTGTCCACCCTGTGGATGAATAGCTTTTTTTTTGGGAGGACACTGTGATGCTAGCTTTTGTTTTCACCTAAATCCTGTTTGCTGCATAAAAAATTTCAAGAGCTAAACAGGAGTAAATAAAAATGAGTTTAATTATTAAAGCGAGAAACATACGCTTGGATTATGCTGGGCGTGATGTTTTGGATATTGATGAATTGGAAATTCACTCTTATGACCGTATTGGTCTTGTGGGTGATAACGGAGCAGGAAAGAGTAGTTTACTCAAAGTACTTAATGGCGAAATTGTTTTAGCCGAAGCGACATTACAGCGTTTTGGTGATTTTGCACATATCAGCCAACTGGGCGGAATCGAAATAGAAACGGTCGAAGACCGGGCAATGTTATCTCGCCTTGGTGTTTCCAATGTACAAAACGACACAATGAGTGGCGGAGAGGAAACTCGTGCAAAAATTGCTGCCGCATTTTCCCAACAAGTACATGGCATTCTAGCGGATGAACCAACCAGCCACCTTGATCTCAATGGAATAGATCTACTTATTGGTCAACTTAAAGCATTTGATGGAGCATTACTTGTTATCAGTCATGACCGATATTTTCTTGATATGGTTGTAGACAAGATATGGGAGTTAAAAGACGGTAAAATTACGGAATATTGGGGTGGTTACTCGGATTACTTGCGTCAAAAAGAAGAAGAGCGACAACACCAAGCCGTAGAATATGAGCTGATGATGAAGGAACGGGAGCGATTAGAATCTGCTGTGCAAGAAAAACGCCAGCAAGCTAATCGATTAGACAATAAGAAAAAAGGAGAAAAATCCAAAAACTCTACCGAAAGTGCTGGACGACTTGGGCATGCAAAAATGACTGGCACCAAGCAAAGAAAACTGTATCAGGCAGCTAAGAGTATGGAAAAGCGTTTGGCTGCATTAGAAGATATTCAAGCACCAGAGCATTTGCGTTCTATTCGTTTTCGTCAAAGTTCAGCCCTAGAACTGCACAATAAGTTCCCGATTACGGCAGATGGTCTGAGCTTAAAATTTGGTAGCCGTACTATCTTTGATGACGCTAACTTTATAATACCGCTTGGCGCTAAAGTCGCTATAACTGGATCGAATGGAACAGGGAAAACGTCCTTGTTAAAAATGATATCAGAACGTGCTGATGGATTAACCATATCTCCAAAAGCTGAAATTGGCTACTTTACACAAACAGGATATAAATTTAACACGCATAAATCTGTGCTCTCCTTTATGCAGGAAGAGTGCGAGTACACAGTTGCGGAAATTCGTGCAGTATTGGCTTCAATGGGGATCGGAGCGAATGATATTCAAAAAAACTTATCCGACTTATCGGGAGGTGAAATCATCAAACTGCTTTTATCCAAAATGCTTTTAGGAAAATATAATATTTTGCTTATGGATGAACCAGGAAACTATCTTGACCTAAAAAGTATTGCCGCATTAGAAACAATGATGAAGTCCTATGCAGGAACTATTATCTTCGTATCTCATGACAAGCAATTGGTCGATAATATTGCTGACATTATCTACGAGATCAAAGACCACAAAATCATCAAGACTTTTGAGAGAGATTGTTAATGATAGCCAATCTAATCCGAACATTAATTATTGAACTCTTTAAAGGAAATTAAAAATGACAATTCAAGATATTCAATCACTTGCTGAAGCACACGGCTTGTTGCTTACGGACAAAATGAATTTCAATGAAATGGGCATTGATTTTAAGGTCGTTTTTGCTCTTGATACAAAGGGGCAACAATGGTTGCTGCGTATTCCTCGTCGTGATGGCATGAGGGAACAAATCAAGAAAGAAAAACGCATTTTAGAATTGGTAAAAAAATATCTTTCTGTAGAGGTTCCTGATTGGAGAATTTCATCTACAGAATTAGTGGCTTATCCCATACTTAAAGATAATCCTGTTTTAAATTTGGATGCTGAAACCTATGAAATAATTTGGAATATGGACAAAGATAGCCCGAAATACATAACATCTTTGGCAAAAACCTTATTTGAAATCCATAGTATTCCTGAAAAAGAAGTTCGGGAAAATGATTTGAAAATTATGAAACCTTCAGATTTAAGACCTGAAATAGCAAACAATTTGCAGTTAGTAAAATCTGAAATTGGTATAAGTGAGCAATTGGAAACCCGCTACAGAAAATGGTTGGATAATGATGTTCTATGGGCAGATTTCACCCAATTTATACATGGCGATTTATATGCTGGGCATGTACTAGCTTCAAAGGATGGAGCTGTTTCAGGCGTTATTGATTGGTCAACAGCCCATATAGATGACCCAGCGATTGATTTTGCTGGGCATGTAACTTTGTTTGGAGAAGAAAGCCTCAAAACTCTAATCATCGAGTATGAAAAACTAGGGGGTAAAGTTTGGAATAAACTATATGAACAGACTTTAGAAAGAGCAGCGGCCTCTCCTTTGATGTATGGTTTATTTGCCTTAGAAACTCAAAATGAAAGCCTTATCGTTGGAGCAAAAGCTCAGTTGGGAGTTATATAATTTAAAAATATGATTGCTGAGAACTGCCTTGTTTTGAAACTTGGTTGGCTTTAATTAGTTTTTAGTATTCTTTATAGAAAATGCCTCGATCAAGGGGCATTTCTAACAATCATTTAACATAAAATTTCATATACGAAATTCGGGTGTTAGAACCCATTCAAAGTGTACTCATCAGTACACTTTGAAATTTTGATATAAAAAATTTAACATAAAATCTCATATACGAAATTCGGGTGTTAGAACCCATTCAAAG
>NZ_VPAQ01000033.1:0-7264 GCF_013419135.1 Acinetobacter sp. YH12100
AAATGTATATCGTTGGCAGAAGAAATTATTTAGACCAGTTATCAAAAACTTCATTGATGACTTTATTCTCGATAAAAATCATCTGCTACCACAGAGAATCTATAAATAATAGTGCGTAAGTCCTATAAATATAAAAATCTTAATTTATTTTAAAACTAGAATAGAAAGAGCAAGATAGTTTGAATTTTGGTTAAAAGTTGCCTAGTATTAATAGAAAATATGTATTAATTGAGTTTTTTATTGTACTTGTCGTTGCACTAATTTTCTCTCATAATGCGTCCATCGAGAATGATTAAACATATTTTTCCTTGTTTTATCAAACTCCCAGAGATTTCTGAACCCTCTGGATGTGATTTATGCACATCCTTTTTTATGCTCAACCATCCCTATATGGTTGAGCTTTTTTTTGTCTTAAAACTTTAGTCGAGCTTGAATATCTGAGTCGACTGAGAACCAACTTAGTCGCGAATAATCGCCCCACTGACGGCGTCAATAATCCGGCTCGGTTGCTGGCTTAACCCTAAGTCACCATTCAGATAATTCAGATTCTGATCAAAGTAGCGAATCGCATCTTGCAGTGAACGTGCCGGTTCCAATCCTGCAGGATTGGCACTGGTAGACACAATAAAACCGCCAAAGGCCTGACACAGTGCCATACAGAGTGGATGGTTGGTAACGCGAACCGCCACTTTGGGATGATCGCCCTTAATCCAGGCCGGAATCTCCTGATGCGCGGGAAGCAGCCAGGTGATGGCGCGTTCAGCGGGTCTGTCATTGCTCCAGGATTCAATCACTTGTTCACGCATTTCTGTAGTTAAATCTTGCAGCAGATGTTCCACCTGTGAAATATGCGCTGCCAATAGAATCACCCCTTTTTCAATCGGGCGCTGTTTCAATTTTAAAATCTGATGAAATGCCTGTTCATTATAAGGGTCGCAACCCAAGCCCCAAACAGCCTCTGTAGGATATGCCAAGACTTGTCCGTCTTTAAGACATGCTGCTGCTTCAGCAACAGAGGTAGTAATCATGTGAATACCTTATACAAAACAACAAAGCCCTATTGTGAACTTTATTTCAGTGGACGACAACGCTGATACATGCCCGCTTGTTGAGTACTCAAGCCGAGCAGCTCAAGTTCCATCAATTGACTGGTCAAGGAAGATACTTCCTGTTGTAAATGAAAACTGAGCTGATCCAGACTCTGTCCGACCCAATCGAGTTGATTATAAAGATGAATTAAATGGGGCGGGATAGTGCGCTCTTGCTCAGGATAAGTATCTTTTTTGAAGTGATTTGCATTCGCTTGCCACTGTGTTGCTAGGGCTAAATCCTCAATCACTTGCTGTGGATGGTCAATTAAAATTGCACCTTCACGAATCAGTTGATGACAACCTTGATGATGTTCACTGTAAATATGCCCCGGAATTGCAAATATGTTCTTGCCTTGTTCCGCTGCCCATTGTGCCGTAAGCAATGAACCACTTTTTAACGCGGCTTCTGCCACAATCACCCCAAGACTTAAGCCGCTGACAATTCGGTTGCGCCGTGGAAAATGCTGCTGCAAGGGTGGGGTAAAAGGTAAAAACTCAGTAATAACTGTACCACCGTGGTTAATCATTTGCTGACGTAGTGCTTGATGTACAGCAGGATAGGTCTGTTCGATCCCTGTACCCATCACTGCAATCGTTCGTCGATGTTGTAGCGCAGCCCGATGTGCTGCTTCATCAATCCCTTGTGCCAAGCCACTATTAATATAAAAACCTTGCTCACTCAGATAAAAGGCAAAGTCATAGGCGACTTGCTGTCCGTGCGGACTTGGCTTGCGACTGCCAACAATTGCAATTTGTGGCTGGAGTAACTGATCTGCATGTCCCTGCCCGAACAGAATTGGCGGCTTATGCTCATAATGACTCAGTTGTTGTGGATATTCAGCATCTGTATGCAAAAGCACAAAATCACTGTGCAACTGAATCTGTTCTAGACTGTGCTGAAAATGGGTTTGAGATTCGCTGCTTTGAAAGTCTTTCAGGCGTTGAATATGATTTTTATGAAGGCCGAGCTTTTGCCAGGTCTCGATTTGAGAACAATGGACTGCATCCGCAAGATCTGCATAATGCCGACTGATTTTATAAAAGCTGGTGAGGGAATGTTGCACCAAATACCACAGCGTGATGGCATTGATTTGTGATGTCGACAATCTGTTCAACATAGTGAGACCTATTTTTGCGTCTTCTTATTATTGGTATGAATGAAAATAATTGAGATGATGCTGATCTATCAACATCATCCCACTTTGCAACCTTAGTCTTCTAACAAAGGAGGCTGAATGCCGGCACCCACTTTAATTGGAAGCTCGCTATCCAGCACATAGGCATAGCTCAATTGATCGAAGGCTTTAAAGACCATGACCTGACCAATACGCTCACCTGGCAATTGCACCCGTTCTTTAGTCTTCGGATCAGTCACCACTTCACCTTTCTGGTTTACGCTAAAGACATGACCTGTCTGAACGCCATGTGCCGTACCACGGTCAAGGGTGACGACACTATGACGTGCTGCAGTACCAATCGACCCCAATACACGCACAATCTGACCACCAGGCACAATACTTTCTGCATTGGTTGGGTAGAACAGCGTCGGTAACATCGGGTCGTATTCAGCGAGTACGCGGTCACCGCGACGCACCTCCGCGTTATAACTGTCAGTCAGCTCCAGTGTGGTTACCTCACCTTCACTACGTACCGCAATACCAGATGCCACCTGTTGCAGCTCGAGTGCAGCAGTATATTTCTTGCCATTGGCATCGGTAAATACATAAGGCTCAGCTTCACGATAAACGGCATAGCGTTGACCAACGACCAGACCGTTACCACGTACATAGACTTTCTGGCCTTTGCCCGCCAGTACGCGCTGATCTGCAGTTCCAAGAATGTATGGGGTGCCTTGAACTGAATCAGGCGCCATCAGGGTATAGCGCTCTAGCCACTGTTTGATATGTTCTAGTGGAATCACTGGAATGGTATTGTTTAAAGATTCAACCCGAATCTGAGGTTGCAGAGAGGTGCTGCCCAGATAGCGGCTGATAATACCGTCACAACCATCACCTTCATCTTTGCCAATAATCGGACGGCCCTGGTAATCACACATCAACAGGCGATCGCCCGGGAAAATCCAATGTGGATTTTTCACATGCTTGTTGCTGGCCCAGATTTCAGGCCAACGTACCGGATTTTTCAGGAAGCGTTTCGAGATATCCCAAAGCGTATCGCCTTTTTTCACCACATAAACGTTCGGTGCATTGGCTTTTAATGCCGGTGGATTGACGTTGCGTGCAGGTGCTGCCTCGGCAGAATGAATGGTCCCCATACTGACACCGACACAAACGGCAAGTGCCAGCATCTGATTTTTAAACCCCAAGGCACTAAAAAATGGCATGCCCTTCAAAACCTTTTTCATTATCATAATTCCTAAAATTATGTGCGTAGTTGCGTTATAATAACGATCTTACACACATTTTTTTGATGAAGCATTCCCTTCATTTGGTTTTTTGATCAATGGCATAATTGAGGACGCAGTATGGCCTTATTACCTATTTTAAGTTTCCCGGATCCCCGTCTTCGTACCATTGCACAACCTGTCGAAGAAGTGACTGATGAAATTCGTCAGCTCGCTGCGGATATGTTTGAAACCATGTATGAAGCACCAGGTATCGGACTTGCCGCGACTCAGGTGGATCGTCATATTCAGCTGATTGTTATGGATCTGTCTGAAAATAAAGATCAACCGATGGTGTTTATTAACCCCAAAATCACACCATTGACTGAAGAAACGCAGCCCTACGAAGAAGGCTGTCTATCAGTTCCTCAAATATACGATAAAGTTGATCGTCCGTCACGCGTAAAAATCGAGGCAATTAATCTGGAAGGTCAAGCATTTGAGCTCGATGCTGACGGACTTCTCGCTGTGTGTATCCAACATGAAATGGATCACTTAAATGGCAAATTATTTGTCGATTATTTATCGCCATTAAAACGTCAACGTGCACGTGAAAAAGTGGAAAAACTGGTCCGCCAACGTAATAAAGACAGGGTGGCAGTGAAACGCTAGGATCATTTTAAAGTTTATTTAAATGGTCTAGCAAAGCCCAATTCTGATTGGGCTTTGTTATAATCGACATAAGCATGTTTTAGGAATAGCCTGTGTTTTTACGCGCGGGGCTGCTATTTGCATTTGCAGCTGTGTTTCTACAGATTGCTGTATTTTTACAGCCTTTGTTGCCGAAGCAATATCAGATTGCTCCGGTCTGTGAAACTATCACGCGTGCGCTTTTTATAGCGACAGATACCCACACCCATCATAGTGCTGCCGAACATGCCATGCAGTCTGTTCAGGCGACGCATACCTCACATGAGCATCATGATGCCAATCATCAGTGTCAGTACTGTACCGTCTACGCAAATCTGCTGTTGCCACCTGATCTGGACATCAAACAGGTTCTTGACCGGATTCATGTCCGTTTAATTGCTTATCAAAAAACCTTTAAGCATGTCTGGTTTGTCCTTCAGCAGCTCTTTTTAATTCCTCAGGGACGAGCGCCGCCACTGCCTGCATAAACCTGCATTTTTCGCTTGGGTTGTTATTGACTCAAGCCATGCTTTTTTATGTATTCAGTGAGATAAAAAAATGGCTCAGCCTAAATTTTTTTTACAGCCACTTGCGGCTGCGATTTGTGTTATCTGTTATTCACCAGCCACAATGGCAAATGAAACGATGCCCGTGCAAACTTTGGCACCGATTGTGGTGACTTCTACAGCAGGTAATGATGCCAATGGACTGATTGTCCGTGCTGATCCGAAACAGCCGATTCAACCGATTCCGGCATCAGATGGTGCAGACTATTTACAAAGTATTGTCGGTTTTAGTGCAGTGAATAGCGGTGCCGGCACCAATGGTGATGTGACTTTCCGGGGTATGTTTGGTTCAAGAATTAAAATCCTGACCGATGGCACTGAAAACCTGGGGGCCTGTCCAAGTCGGATGGACTCACCCACCTCATATATTTCCCCAGAAAGTTACGACCAGATTACGGTGATCAAAGGGCCGCAAACCGTGCAATATGCCAATACTGGTTCGGCTGCAACGGTTATTTTTGAGCGTCGTCCTGAGGTATTTAGCTCAGAGAAAAACTATCGTGGGCAGGCAACTGTTTTATTGGGTTCTTTTGATCGTGTAGATACCAATTTAGAATTGGCTGCTGGAGATGAGCAAAAATATATACGTCTAAATACCAATCGTTCTACTGCAAATAGTTATAAAGATGGGGAAGGTGATGTTGTTCCTTCGGATTGGATGCGCTGGAATGCCGATCTCGCTTTGGGTTGGACGCCATCTGAAGACACATGGTTTGAATTGACCGCTGGTAAAGCAGATGGTGAGGCTGTTTACGCTGGACGTGGGATGGATGGTTCGAAGTTTGCCCGTGAAAGTTTAGGTTTGCGTTTTGAAAAGAAAAATGTCACAGATGTGATTAAAAAAGTAGAAGCCCAAGTCAACTATAATTTTAATGACCATGTCATGGATAACTTTAGTTTGCGCGATTTTAATCCAGCAGGCGGTATGAAGATGCCAATGGCGACCAATGTGGCACGTAAAAGCTTAAATGCACGTTTTGCAGTGACACATGAATGGGACAATATTGATTTCATCACAGGTGCTGATACACAAAATAACCAACATAGCATTCGTAAAGGCATGCATGAAAGTTATAAGAACAAACCACGTGAAACGGACATGGAGTTTCAATCATTCGGTGCATTTGGTGAAGTGAATTATCATTTTAATGAGCAAAATCGTTTGGTGTCAGGTCTTCGTTTTGATCAAGTCAGCGTTAAGGATGAGCGACAAGAATCGATTGATCAGCGTTATAACCGTGAATTAGATCAGACATTGACGAGTGGATTTATTCGTTTTGAAAATACTCATGCCGACCATGATGATGGAAAAACTTATATTGGTTTAGGCTATGTTGAGCGTATGCCAGACTATTGGGAGCTTTTTAGTCCAATCAGTGGTAATGGCAACAACAATACGTTTAATCAGGTCGATATAGAAAAAACACTTCAACTTGATGCGGGATATCAACATCAACATGGCGCAGTAAGTTCATGGGCTTCTATATACGCAGGTGTTATTCAGGATTATATCTTGACGAGATATGACCAAAATTTAAAAGCCCATGCACGTAATGTTGATGCCAATATTGCAGGTGCTGAAGCTGGTATAGGCTATCAGTTTACCGATGCCTTATATACAGATCTGAGTCTTATGTATGCTTGGGGTGAAAATACCACAGACCATACACCCTTGGCTCAAATCTCCCCATTAGAAGCACGTGTCAATCTCCGTTATGTTCAAGAGAAATATAATCTCGGCTTATTGTGGCGTGTTGTTGATGGGCAAAACCGCATTAGTGAAAATGAAGGCAACATTGTTGGTTTTGATATCAAGCCAAGTGCAGGTTTTACGATTTTATCTCTGAATGGTACCTATCATGTGGCAAAAGATATTGATCTTGCCGTTGGTGTGGATAATGTTTTGAATAAAACATATACAGAACATTTAAATAAATTAGGCAATGCTGGCTTTGGTGATGGGTTTGCAACGAAGCAACAATTTAATAATACAGGGCGTAATTACTGGGCAAGAGTCAGTATGACGTTCTAATTTGACGATCTTCTAGACAAAAAGCAGGATTTTTATCCTGCTTTTTTGATATTACTCTCTATAAAATAATAAAAATCAATATCTTATGTGTTTTTAGCTCAAATGGTTTATAGAGATAAATTTTTATATAATTATTTTTTATTTAAAAAACATAAACTTAGTATTTTATCGGCTTATTAAACAAGCAGCTGTTTAAAGAGTTTTAAAAAAGGGGTTGCACCTGATCTGAAATGCTGTAGAATGCACATCCATCGGCAGTGATGAAGATTAAAACTTCTGATAAAACAGCAACTTAGCGCGGAGTGTTAAGATTGGGTTTTAGGAGAAAGTTTAAAATAATTTAAATTACTTGTTGACACTAACAAAATTTAGTGTAACATAGCCGACCTAGCTTGCTACTGACGAAGTAACAAGAAGATCATTAAGAGATTATGAAGAACAACTTGTGTGGATTTTTACTGGTTGATCGATCGAAATTATTTTCATTGATTGATGGTAGAAATGACTCGAAGTTTATTTGAGAAATATTTGTCAGAAAATT
>NZ_VPAQ01000034.1:0-7026 GCF_013419135.1 Acinetobacter sp. YH12100
CGAGCTTCAATAGAGTACGAGCTTTAGCGAGTACATAGGGCAGTTTTAAGCACTCCCCTCTTTTTAATATTTTTTAATTTTTTAATTTTTAGCCTCTACAATTAATTGATATATAAGAATAAAAATAGCAATAAGTACACCTTTATCTTGCAATAAGTACACCTTTATCTTGCAATAAGTACACCTTTATCTTGCAATAAGTACACCTTTATCTTGCAAAGTGACACTCAATAAAATAGAGTGTACTTATATATTTAAAAAACATGTGTGCTTATGAAAAAGGAACTAGTCGTTAAAGATAATGCACTAATAAATGCCAGTTATAATTTAGACCTATCAGAACAACGTTTAATACTGTTAGCCATACTTGAAGCTAGGCAATCAAATACACCCAATGATAAAGATTTGACGATTCATGCTGAAAGCTATATCAACCATTTCAATGTTCATAGAAATACAGCCTATAAAGTTCTTAAAGATGCTTGCAAAAGCCTATTTGATCGTAGATTTAGCTATCAAAAGCTGACTCAAAAGGGCAACATTGAGAATGTAATAAGTCGATGGGTACAACGAATATCTTATGTAGAAAATGAAGCTCTTGTTCGTATTAAGTTTTCTGATGATGTTGTACCGTTGATTACAAATTTAGAAAAACACTTCACCAGTTATGAACTAGAGCAAGTCAGCAGTTTAACTAGTGTTTACGCTATACGCTTGTATGAGTTGCTTATCGCATGGCGTAGTACAGGCAAAGTGACTATGGTAGAGCTAGAAGAGCTAAGATTAAAATTAGGCATAGAACCCAACGAATACAAGAGAATGGGGCAATTTAAAGAAAAAGTTTTACACCTTGCCATTGATCAAATTAATGAGTACACAGATATAAAAGCAGAGTATGAACAACACAAACGTGGTCGTTCAATTATTGGTTTTTCATTTAAGTTTAAGCAAAAATCACAGCCGAAAAAATTAGATTCTAAGCGTGACCCAAACACACCTGACTTTTTTGTCAAAATGACCGATGCACAACGCCATTTATTTGCCAATAAAATGTCAGAAATGCCTGAAATGGGGAAATATTCACAAGGTACAGAAAGCTACCAACAATTTGCTATCCGTATAGCAGATATGCTTTTAGAGCCTGAAAAATTCAGAGAGCTTTATCCAATATTAGAAAAATCAGGATTTCAGCCATGATTAAATTAAACAACCTATCAACTGATCTAAAACATGTGACCGTTGAATACCTCGACATCGTAAATTATGAAATTGCGAGGGAAAATATATGCGGTTATATCTTCCTATTATCTCGAATATCCAAAAATGCAGAACCCACCAAAAAAATGCAGATGGAAAGCAAAATACAGGACTTAATTTACTATCGAGATAATTTGCAGATAGAGGACAAAGACAATATTCAAAAGGTTTTAAATACGCTCATTCCCGAGTATCAAGCCGAACAGAACAACCAAACAGCTAAGAAAAATTAGGCTTCAATATCGGGCAAATCAAAAAGCTGTCTATCTCTATTTTCTGTTAAATATTCGTTGAGTTCAGCGAGTATTTTTTCTTTATTGGCTTCATTAGATTGCATCTTTTTAATTAAGTAAGAACCGAGCAAAATTTTACGTCTTGTATCGTCCTTTCTTTCTTGTTCCTTTTGCTTGGTTTTTTCTCTTGCATCAATAGCCTGTTTTTGAGCTTTTAACTGTTTCAACTTTTCTAATTGGGCTTCAATTTTCTTTTCGATATTTTCAGCAGATTTTGTCATAACGGTTAATTTCGGGATATAGAAAACCACTCAAGCATAAAACCCTATGAATTGAAATTCAAGCGGGCTATATGCTATCGTGTTTTTCATGAAATAGCACTTACGACTTGAACAAAGTTCAAGTCAAAGTTGCGCAAGGGGACACCCCTTAACCCCAAAAAACTGCTACGCAATTTTTTAAAAGCAAAAGCACCCCAAGGCGACTGCATGGCAATTTATCATTGTTCCACTAAAACGGTGAACCGAAGTTCGGGGCGAACTGCGGTTGCATCATCTGCATATCGTGCAGGGGAAAAACTAGAAGATGAACGCACAGGACTGACCCATGACTTTACGAGAAAAGACGGTGTCGCCCATTCTGAAATTCTGTCTAATTTAGATATTGAAATTGACCGTGGTGAACTTTGGAACTTGGCAGAAAAAACCGAAAACCGTAAAGATGCCCGAACCGCTAGAGAATGGGTCATTGCCCTACCTGATGAATTAGACGCTGATCAACGTAAGGACTTGGCAAAAGACTTTGCCAGGTCCTTAGTTGATCGCTATGGAGTGATCGCAGATTTAGCCATCCATGAACCCAGCAAAGGCGGTAATGATAAGAATCATCACGCCCATATCATGCTTACCACCCGAAAAGCCGAATTGGACACGGACAATAAACTCACCCTGACCACCAAAACCGATATTGAACTCAGCAACGCCAAACGAAAAAGCCTTGGTATGGGTACAACCCAAGACGAAATTAAACAGATTCGGGAAACGTGGGCAAATTTAGCCAATCACGCATTAGAACGAGCAGGCTACCGAGAAAAAATAGATCACCGCAGCTATGCCGATCAGAATAACGGACTACAAGCCACCATCCATGAAGGCACTAAAGTCACCCAATTACGCAGACAAGGCATAGACACTGAAATCAGCCGTTTTAATGACAATGTGAAACAGCAGAACGCCCAACAGCTTGACCAACAGAAACAGCAGAAAGAGAGCGTTTTACAGCGTGGTTTAAACCGTGTCGATCAAGGTTTTGATCAATGGCAGAAGAACCAAGAAACCAAACGTCTAGAACTGGAACGCCAAGCGGAAATGAAACGACAGCAAGAATTAGATAAACAACGAGCCGAGCAAGCACTCCGCAAGGCATATCAAAAACTAAGTAGAGGCGGAATGTCATTATGAGTAATCAAAATGATTTAGATGACCAGTTATATATTTTATTGGCATCCATGAAGGAATATCGAGAAGCCATAGCAGACGATAAGAAGCGATTAGAGCAGTTTTACAACCAAGTCGCTAGTGGAGTGCTAGACAAGGCTGAAAAATCGCTAGAAAACACAAATAAGAAGCATACAGGTGCATTAAACAACAGTATTCAGGCATTAAACGAAGCTACAAACAGGCTCAACTTAAAACTTATCTTTATTTTTGCCAGCACGTTTGTTGCTGTGATGATGGTGTTCATTTTGGCTATCTTTTTATACATACCAAGCAAAGACGAAATTGATGAACGTAGAGCAGATATGGCTGTACTAAAAAAATATCCGCTACAAATTCGAGAAAGTGATGGTGAAACATTGGTGAGAATAATGAGGAAAAATTGCTACTCGTTTGAACCGAGTAGTGTCAAAGAAAAAACGTATGACTGGTGTCAGATCGACCCTAAAAAATACTAGTTGATCGGTACTTTGCTTGGTTTTTCTCATTACAAATCAAATTACAGCAAGCGCAAAGTTGCCCGACTTTGAAACATGGCTTTAGCCATCTTTCAAAGCATCGAGCTGAAATTTCGCATAAGAGATTTTATGTTAAATAAGATGGAACTTAGACAAAATTTTATTAATAGTTATGCATTCTGCACAGTTAGTTTTAGACCTAAAGCATTTACTACACGATTAATCGTATCAAAACGAGGTGCTGAATCTTGACGGAGTGCTTTGTAAAGTGCTTCACGTCCAATTCCTGCTTCTTTAGCGATTTGAGTCATACCACGAGCTTTAGCAATTACACCAAGTGCATGAGCTAGTTCAGCAGGGTCATTCTCTTCAAGAACCATATTAAGATACATTACAATATCTTCTTCACTCTTAAGTGCTTCTGCCATGTCAAAGCTAGGTAGATCAGCTATTTTAACCATTTTTCAATCCTCTAAAGATTTTGATAAATCAACAGCTCGTTCTATATCCTTTTGCTGTGTAGATTTATCACCACCTCCAAGCATCACAATGATTACATCACCATGTTTGATGTAATACATGCGCCAACCTGGTCCGAAGAACTCTCGCATTTCCCAAACACCTTCTTGAAGATGCTTTACATCGCCCCAATTACCACGCTGAACCTTATCTAATCTTCGATTCAGTTTAAGACGGGTCATACTGTCTTTAATGCTATCTAGCCATTCATCAAATTCAGGGAGACGTTTAATCTCGGTCATGAAAGTTCCTCTTTATTGTATTCGATCGAATACACAACATTATAATGAATATATTTTATGAGTAAATGAAATAATAAGAATATATTTTATCAATTGATTATTTAATAACCTATGTTCTTGGCAAAAGGTATCAAACCTGCTCATAAAAAAGCCGACTTGTTTCTAAGTCGGCTTTTTACTGTTTTTGAAGTCAGTCAAAATTTTATAACTATATGAAAAACAATAATATTTTAAATTGCGTTTCGTATAAGCTCTATTATGTTAAATAATTAAGGATAAAAGCTTTATTACTAAATAGAACAGTTGCTTAAAGCAGTATAGAGTTAAGTTTGCATTTTAATATCAAGTTGTCTTTCAGCACCGATAATCACCATACGAATCCCATTTTCAAAAATGTCATCCGCATTCATATTTTGTAAGGTATTCACTCCTTGGAGCATGAGTGGATATATAGTTGGATCGGCTTCGAATGGTGGGTCTGATCTTATTTCTTCTTGCTGCTCCTCAAGGACCCACCCAACAATAAACCTTCCTAATGTCATAAGTAATGCAACTGCTTCAACAGGAGAAAACCCAGCATGAGATAACAGCGCAACTTGGGCCTCAATCGTGTTGAAATGTCCTTGACTGGGGCTAGTTCTTGCATGTAGACGAGCACCATCACGGTAAGCTAGTAGTGCTCGACGAAAGCTTACAGAATTAGCGAGCAACCAATCTTGCCATGTCATCCCATCGATGGGTAAAGAAACTAAATGGTGTTCATTTATAATGGTTTCCGCCATTGCTTCCATTAACAAGGATTTATTCTTGAAATGCCAATATAGAGTTGGAGATTTAATACCCAATCGTTGAGCTAGCTTGCGTGTGGTTATTGAATCTATGCCTTCTTCATTCAACATATCCAATGCGGTACGCAGGACTATTTCACGTGTCAGACGTTGAGGTGCAATATCTTTTTTACTCATAAATCTATCACTGATAGGGAGTGTGTGAGAGAATATTAATTCTATCATTGCTAGAGAAGGCATTTGTGAAGAAATCATTGAGCGTGATTTTAATCACTATATTTCTGGATGCTGTTGGGATTGGTTTAATTATGCCGATCTTGCCTGAATTATTACGGTCATTGGCTGGAGCTGAAGCAGGCGGTGTTCACTATGGTGCTTTATTAGCTGTGTATGCTCTGATGCAGTTCATTTTTGCACCTATCCTTGGAGCGTTGAGTGACCGATTTGGACGTCGACCTGTATTAATTATTTCAATTGCTGGTGCAACGGCTGATTATCTCCTAATGGCTGCTGCTCCTTCTCTATTGTGGCTATATATTGGTCGTATTTTTGCGGGAATTACAAGTGCCAACATGGCTGTTGCAACAGCTTATGTTTCAGATATTACTCCAGCCCATGAGCGTGCAAAAAGGTTTGGTCTCCTTGGAGCTGTCTTTGGTATTGGGTTTATAGCGGGTCCGGTAATAGGTGGAGTTTTGGGTGAATGGAACTTACATGCACCGTTCTTTGCTGCTGCTTTTATGAATGGGATTAATTTAATAATGACAGCAGTCTTATTAAAAGAATCAAAACACAGCAATAAAATGACTGAGAAGGTTCAGGAGCAATCAATATTAAAGAAATTATCCTATTTGATCACTCAACCTAATATGGCTCCATTGCTTGGTATCTTTTTAATTATCACATTGGTTTCACAAGTCCCCGCAACTTTATGGGTTATCTATGGGCAGGATCGTTATGGCTGGAGTATATTTATTGCAGGTGTTTCCCTTGCTAGTTATGGAATATGCCATTCTATTGCACAGGCTTTTGCTATCGCCCCTATGGTAAAGAGGTTTGGAGAGAAAAATACGTTGTTATGTGGAATAGCTTGCGATGCAATTGGTTTACTTCTTTTATCTATTGCTGTTGAAGAATGGGTGCCTTTTGCGTTGTTACCATTGTTTGCCCTTGGTGGAGTAGCCGTTCCTGCTTTGCAAGCAATGATGTCCAGAGGTATTAGTGATGAAAGACAAGGTGAATTACAAGGGCTATTAAGCAGTTTTAATAGTCTGGGGGCTATAATTGGTCCTGTATTAGTTACTAGCCTCTATTTTATGACTCAGGCATCAGCTCCTGGAATGGTATGGGCATTAGCTGCAATACTTTATGTAATCACCCTACCCTTATTGCTTAAGTATCGCCTGAATAAATATTCTGGAGTTCCATAAAATATTTAATTTATTGGTTTAAAAACTAATGGATTCTATAGTTTATCTAAAATTAACATAATACACCTTATCCGAAATGCTTAGATATTTTCATTATCTTTCAATGTTATAGTCAATACTTAATAGCCCGAAACGTCATGCTCGGGCTTTTTTTATGATTCTTCACGTTCCACGACTAATATTTCATCAATGTTTCACAACTTTGATTAGCTCCAGTAAATAATTAAAACCTAGATAATAAGAACCGAGCGAGTGTCTACGAGCGATTGAGCATCATCAAAATTTCGACCTCGCTTTTTCTCTGATTACAAGCTCCCTTTCGATTTTAAACGGTAGTTACAGAGCATCCCGAATGGGTGCGAACTTTGGAGCTTTTGCTTTTCAAAAAGTATGAGCGAAGCGAATACATTACCAATGCTTTTGCTTTTAGATTTCATAAACAGGATTAACCAAAAACTGCCCCATGAAGCGAGGAACGAGCTTCAATAGAGTACGAGCTTTAGCGAGTACATAGGGCAGTTTTAAGCACTCCCCTCTTTTTAATATTTTTTAATTTTTTAATTTTTAGCCTCTACAATTAATTGATATATAAGAATAAAAATA
>NZ_VPAQ01000035.1:0-6368 GCF_013419135.1 Acinetobacter sp. YH12100
AGTACCAGCGTACGGCCCACAGAATGATGTCACGCTGAAAATGCCGGCCTTTGAATGGGTTCATGTGCAGCTCCATCAGCAAAAGGGGATGATAAGTTTATCACCACCGACTATTTGCAACAGTGCCCGTATTGTAGAGATTAAGAAGTTTTTAGCGAATCATAAAAAGACTACCTTAAATGATGTAGCTACTATTACTTTAATTAATCCTTCAACCTTTAAACGTATTCCTTTAGCTTCAGAAAAAGTAGCTGCTGGTTTCCCCTCTCCCGCACAAGATTACATTGATAAAACTTTAGACATGAATGAACACCTTGTGAAAAATGAAGCTGCAACATTTGTTGTCAAAGTAGCTTCTCTTTCCATGCGTGACGCAGGCATTGAAATTGATGACGAGCTTTTAGTGGATCGTAGTCTTGAAGCTAAACACGAAGATATTGTTATTGCTTTAATTGACAATGAGTTCACCGTTAAGCGGTTAATGATTGAAGGTGATAAGTGTTGGCTTAAAGCTGAAAATCCAGATTATGACGATATTCACCTTAATGATTGCCAAGAATTATTAATATGGGGTGTAGTGACCTTTGTCATTAAGCCATTTAGGAAACATAAATAATCTAATCCTATTGGTCTAATCTACATGGAAAATCAAAATAAGATTTTTGCTTTGGTAGACATTAATAACTGTTATGTAAGCTGTGAACGTGTCTTTAATCCAAGCCTGAATAATAAGCCAGTAATCGTATTATCTAATAATGACGGTTGTGCTGTGGCTCGTTCACAAGAAGCTAAAGACTTAGGAATAAAGATGGGTGTACCTCTTTTTCAACTCAAGGAGCTTGTAGAGCAGCACAATATTACAGTCCTTTCGAGTAATTATGCTCTATATGCGGAAATGTCCCGCAGATTTATAAAAGTCCTAGCTGAATTTGTTACACCTCAAGAACAAGAAATTTATTCGATTGATGAATGCTTTTTAGATCTAACTGCTTATGCTTCAAATTATGATCTAACTGCTTATGCTCATTTAATTCTGGATCGGCTCTCACGTTGGCTAGGTTTGCCGGCCTGTATTGGAATTGGACGGACTAAAACAGAAGCAAAAATGGCTAATCATATCGCTAAAAAGAATAGTTATTTAAAAGGTGTATGTAACCTTGTTTCAATGGACTATTGTTCGATTGAGGGCTTATATCAATCTATAGAAGTTAGTGAAGTATGGGGGATTGGTAGAAAGCATACTAAAAAGCTGAATAGCCTAAGCATTAATACAGTTCTAGATTTTGTTTGTGCTTCACCCTTAATGATTAGAGATCAATTCTCTGTAGTCATGCACAGAACTCTATTAGAATTACAGGGAATTTCTTGCATTGAAATTGAGCAAAGTCCTAAAGCAAAAAAACAAATAATAGCAAGCCGTTCCTTTGGCCAGAAAGTTTATAGCTGTGAGGATCTTAAAGAAGCGATTACGCTTTATGTTCAGGATGCCGTAAGCCGTTTAAGAAGTGAAAATTTACTATGTGGCTGTATTATTAGTTTTGTTCAATCTAATCCATTTGATACTTCTGAGCCTTTTTATAATAAATCTTTGTCTTACGCTTTACCCGATCCATCAGACAATAGTTTATTACTTTCTAAAATTGCTACCTCAATGGTTGATCAGCTATACCAAAAGAATATTGGATTTAAAAAATGTGGAGTTATCCTCACTTGTCTTGAACCTAAAGCCACTCATATTTATGACTTATTCACGGACATGAACAAGATAGAATCAAGTAATAAACTTATGGATTCACTCGATGATATACAGAATAAATTTGGTAAGAGAAAAATAGGATTAGGTGCCAGTATGCTACCTGATAGAAATTGGAATATGTCACGTAATAAGCTGTCTCCCAATTACTTTAAATGGGATCAACTTATGAGTGTTAAATAATTAGTCATGACTAAGATAATTTTTTTGCATGTGACTTGCCACCTGGCTAAAAGGAATAACAGGAATTGAAATTAAAATATGCAGCGTTTATAGCTCTTTTAATAGTAGTGTCTGTTATGGCCTTTAAACAGGTTTATAACCCTTACTTTGATCAAGATAAAGAAGTAAAGACGTTTAGCTTTAATGGAAAAAAATTAACGGCTCTGTACCTATATAGGGAGCATGATCAAGAAATAGGTTTTAAAGAAAATCCTTCATTAAAGCCTTTAGTCTTTACGTGGAAAAAGCCGATTTATACCTGTTTTAATATGGTCAATGTACCTTATGACTTAGAGATATTTTTCTTTAATACAGATAAAAAAATTATTGGATCGGCTGTAATGGAAAAGTTTTCCAAAAAGCAGTATTGCCCCAAAGAAAAGATTCAATTTGCATTAGAAAGAATAAAAACTTAGATTTTTCAATCTAGTCTTTAGTATCTTTAAAATTGTTTGAATAGTAACTATATGGATAAAGAGTATAAAATATGTCTTTAATGTCGATACTGAAATCTTCAGATCCTAAGTGCAAGGAAGTAAAAGAAATTATAAAAAGTGTCGCACCCCAAAAAAAAGATTTCAAAACTTACAGTGGTATTCCTCCTTTTACTAATTATGAAGTTATGAGTGAACATAAATTAACGAGTAGTTATGATTCAGGCTTGGTTGGTACAGCATTTGACTACTTATCTAAAATAATTTGTGCGTACTACACGAATACTGAATTGAGTGCTAAGGAATTTGAGCAACCTAAAATTATCAGCTTTCTAGAGGAAACGAAAAATAAAAGCATTTTGGTATTGTATAAAAAAATTCAAAATCACATAGATTTTCTACTAGCTAATAAATCAAACGATTTAGAACTAAATGAAGAATTTATTGGTGGAATTATTCTTTTGGCTAAATTAGAAAATCTATGGCGATCTGGATTTCTACCAGTAGCAACAAAGAAAGACATACTAAAACCAACGGAGAACGTGGTTTACGAAGATATATCTTCCCTAGTCAAAAATTTTGATAATGTATTCATTAAGAATGGTCTTATTAAGCCTGATAGTCTGATCACATACAATCCCAGATATTCTGCAAATATCCGTGTTGCACTAGGGGGGATAGATGCAGATATTTGTATTGATGAAACACTATATGACTATAAAAGTACAAAAAATCATGGATTTATGATTAAAGACAGTATGCAGATCACATCGTATTACTTATTCTATTTAATGGATCGAATTATGTCGTCAACAGTGCAGATGCAACGACACAGAATAGAACGAATTGCATTATATAAAGCGAGATTTGGCCAAATTGAATATTTTGATGTTAAGCATATACCTGAAAAAGATTTAAAATATGCAATTTTTGAGCTTAATAGGATGTTTAAATTAGGTATGCCCGCTCAGAAAATTAAGGATTTTTAAAGGGCACTAAAGCACAGTATTGCGCCTTATCCTTCCCTTATATTATTAACGGTCTTGCTCTTTCCCCTTGTTCTTTCCGTGTTGAAGATCTAGCTTATTAGGTTGAATCTGTGGCTGTGGCGTTGGTTTTTTCACTTCTACCTGTTTCCGTAAATAGTCCACTAGATCAACTGCTAGTTTTCTATCTTGCGGATCTGGTGACTGTGATAGAGCTTTAGTAATTTCCTTGTAATGCGTCAATGCTTCTTTTTCTTGCTGTTTAGCTTTCTGGACACGTTCTGGACTTGCCTTATTTTTACCATATCGCTTAAACGATTTGCCCTGCTCTTTCATTTGTTTAACTGACTGCTTATCACTTCTATTTTTTTGAAGCCTAGCTATACGTTTTGTCGCATTCGCTTCAATCCCTCTGGATCTTAATTTTTCAGCAAAACTTTCTCGCCATTCCTGAAGATCAGCCTTCCTGATATTTAACCGATCACCTTTTTCAGAAACAGCTTTAACAACAACATGCACATGCGGGTTTTCACTTGGATCTTTTGAAGGGTCATTGGTAAAGGTATGCTGCACCATCATATATTTATGGTCTTTAAAATGTTCCTCTGCAAATTCTTTTGCAGCATCATAAACGCCTTTTTCATCCGTACCTTTCGGCATAGATAACACAATATTAAAAGCCTGCTTATATTTAGATTCTTCATCAGAAATAGGTGTACCTGACATTTGCCAATCTTCAGCAGTATCTTCTATATCATCCTTACCATTAACTTTATTTCCGTCCTGATCAATTCCCTCTAATTGCCCATTCCGTGTGATATATCCCATGTGGGCTTTCACCTTCCCCATAGAATTACCTCCACCAGTAACCTTGACCATTACTTCAGGGGTCTTTTTACTGATTCTATTTAAAGTTGCCTTAACGCTATTTGGAGATGATTTAGGGGCTGATTTAGCTGAATGGCCAGATCCATTTTTAGGCTTAGACAGATCATTTAAAAAAGTATCTAAACTTTGGGTCTGATTAACACGCTTAACTTTAGATCCGTTAAGTAGCTGCTCACCATGAGCAAGCAAAGTGCTTTGCACTTCTCTGGTAGTCTTACTGCTTCCGTTAGCCATTATTCCCACCTCTTTTTATTGCGCTCTAATAGAGTGAAAACATGCCTAACTTGAGCTTTTACTAGCTGATGTACTCGCTCGACAAATTCTCTATCGTAAGATTCATAAATACCCTGATTCATATTCTTAGCCATTTGGTTTAGGTTTCTACCAATCGCCAAAAGCTGACTATTTGATTCGCCAAGTTTAAGAGCTTCTTCCTGGCTAAAGAATATTGAATCTTTTGTGACATTAGCTGTTAAAACCGAAATGATATATTGATTCGGTTTCATGCCGATCTGTGCTGCTTTCTCATTAATGGCTTTCATCAAACTTGGTTTAAGCCGTAATTCTTTGCGTGATGTTTTTTCAAATACATCTATAACGTCTTGCGTTTTTTCTATTTCAGATAACTTTTCCTTGATCATTTTTTTGATCAAGTCGTCTGGATCTACTTCTTCAAACTTAGCTAACTGATAGATTTTTTCGGTTAAGTCCTTTTCCAGATTCAAGGAAAAATCTTGTCCTGAAAAGTTAGGATCATTCTCTTTTTGATAAGAAAGTTCTAACGCTTTTTGGAAAGGTGCGCCTTTCTTAATTCCCTGTTTTTCACACTTTGCTTCCCACCAATCAAGCACTGCCCGATCAACTCTGAAAAAGATTTTATTGTCTTTAGTCATGATTAATTCCATAAGCAAAGTAATATTTTGCTTATCCCATTCTATCAACTGGGTGACAAAATGGCAATTTTAACGGCTACTGCCTATCCTGCCCTAGATTATATATCTTCTTTTTTTCCCTCTTTTCTCCTTAGTCATGACTAAGGGTAATCAAGCTAGGTGGTCGGGAAAACCCGCCCAAAAAAAGACCTTGCATTAGCAAGGTCTTTTTCCATTGGTAGGTTTAGGCTTCTTGTAAATACTCGATTTCAAGGCTGCTGCAATCTACGGATACCTCTGTTCCATCTTCGTATTTGATCCATGCAAAACCCAAAGAAGAAGGCTTTTTATTAAGCATCAGGTTCGCTTGTCTGCCGTCATGAATAACAACTAAAAGCGGTTTTTTGATTTTGTCTGGATCTTCTTCTTTAGCTTCTGGCTGCTCTTTCTGGTTCGATTGATCCATCAGTTTTTTAACTTCAAGTTCTTCAGTCGCTTCAGCTTGATCATTCCCATTAAAATTGAAAGATTCATTATCATCAATAATAGCGGTTTGCTCTTGGCTTTCTTGCGCCTGTGGTTCTGATTCTGGATCTGCTTCAGTCGCTTCAGCTTGCTTAGGTTCTTTTAACTTTTTAGATAGAGCCTGTACTTTCGATCTGATAATGTCTTGACCATTCTCTAAAGATTCATCCACCCAAGCGTTTACTTCTTCAGGGAATGATTCCCAAAGTTTGCGTAAGTCATACAAAGTCTTTGGAGATTTAAAACCTGCATCATAAGCCTTAGATAAGCACTCTGGCATATCCACTAAAGCTAGGTGAGTAGAAATAAAAACAGGATCTTCATTTAACTTTTTAGCGATTACGTTTTTCTTCTCGCCTTGCTTAATTTTCTTTTGGATGAAAAGTGCAAGCTCAATAGGTGAATGGTTAAGGCGTTCTTTATTCTCCGGTGGTGTTTCAAAAAGTATGCTGGCATTAAACGAATCCATTATTGATATAAAAGAACACTAAATCAAAGGCTTTGAAATGATTTTCAAGCTTTTTGGAGAAGTTGCAGCTTCTCCTAAAGCCTCGCCTGATTCGATGCCGTAATCGACAATTATTGCCTTCTATACCCACAGTGAAAAATTTACCAATCAACTGTTTGCATTCTTTAAAGGTCGTAACAAAGCTATCCCAATGGTCACTTGATATACATGTATAGCTTA
>NZ_VPAQ01000036.1:0-6055 GCF_013419135.1 Acinetobacter sp. YH12100
TCTCTATTTGTTCTGATTTGCTCTCTATCGCTTTCTCTACTTGGGTTTGGATGGATTTCTGTAGACTTTGTTGGTCGATCTTGATGCCTAGTAACTGGCGGTTTATGGTCGCTTGGAGGTCTTGGAGTGATGCTGAAAACGAATCTATGCTCTGCTTTACTGTCGAAATCTCCGATATATCTATAGTCGCTAGCTGAGTCATCAGTGCGTCTATTTGCGCTTTGTAGCTCGCTGTCGTCTCTTTTAGGGCTTCGGGTGATAGATTGCCTATCTCGGTCAATATCGAGCTTAGATGCGATTTGAGGGATATTGTCGTTTGTTGTACTTGATGTAAAAGCATACTGTTTTGAGTTATAGGCTTCTCGCTTTGCTCGATAGTCATCTCGAACGCTTTTAGCGTCTCCGATAGCCTGTGTAAGCTCGTTTGCAGTTGGTCGGCTTTCTGCTTCTGCTCTGAGACGCTCTGAATAAAGTTCAATTTCGAATTGTTCATGGTAAAAATCGCCTTTAAGTCTGTGTTTTTTACCGCTTATTAGGATGACTGTTAAAAACTCTTTGCTTTGTTTAACAGCTTCCACGCCTTTGACTTGCTCGATACACTCGACAATATCTGCCCTGTTTTCTGCGGTTTGGGTCTTTAAAAGTGTTTTGACGTAGTTATCAACAGTCTTGGAAAACTGCTTTTTTGTCAGCGTCTCAAGTTCTTGCCTTGAGAGTATGTTTTTTGCATGTTTGTTTAATTTGGCGATGTGATTCGGCTCTTGTGTGGTTTGCATCAAAAGCAGATCGTCAGGGCGTGACCATTGATATTTGGTGTTGAAGTAATCGCGGAATGAGTCGAAATGTTTCTCATGCCCTGGTGCGGCAATGTTGAGTGATTTTCCGCTTTGTATATCCAGGCGTGGTGTTAAAACGTGGATATGCTTTGAGCCGTCCTCGTCCGTGTGTTGGACAGCAAAAAGGTGGTACTGCAATTGTTCAAGTCCTGCGAAAGCATGCTTTTCAAAATCATCTAAAACTTCTTGGATCTGCTCGTTAGTCGGATCGTCTTCTTTTGACCATGCAATGACTCCGCTTGTATATTTCCAAAGGTGAGGACTAGCATTACAAACTGCATTAAACGTAGTCGCATCACCTCTTAAAACTTCAACCCCTGCCCGAACATTGCCAAGATGATCAAGCTTATCTAAAACATACGCTGAAGCGTGTGCTGCTGACCCTTTGCCATGATCTAAAAATTTAATATGCACTCTCGTTCTCCTCAGCCAGTTGCACCGAAGACAATTGTTTTTTTAGCCTTTCGGGGCTTTGTCTGCTGATTTTAGGGAGGGCAGGGAATATTTGTTCTAACTCGGTTTGCATAGCTTTTAAAACTGAAAAAATGCTGAAAATATCTAACTTGCGTTGCTCTTGGGGATCAGCATTTTTAATGATGTTTAAGGCTCGGGCAATCTGATTCAAGTTGTTGCCGATTTTGGATAGGTCTAGTAGTAATGCTGGGTCGGTTTTTTGATAGCGTTTGACGACTTCAATCACTGTTTTGATTTTGGTCCTCGGTTTTAGTTCTTCTTCCGTGGGCTGTCTAACCGTGACTGCATCTTGCATAACTTCACGTTGAATCAGGGAATGAATGAAGTCTGTAAAAGTCGTACCTTCTTTTTCGAGGTGCTTCTCCAGTTGTTCTAGCTGTAGCTCGGTGAGTCTGAAAATTTTATTTTTACTTCGCATATCCTCATCCTATTCACAGGCTTTTGTTTTTAAGTCAACGAAGTTGACTTGCCCATCTGTGATGGGCTTGGGGTCTTAGGGGAATCCCCTAACAAGTCCCTGTATATGCAAAATTCGAAGAATTTTTGTATATACAGGTAGGCTTGCTAATTTCATTAATGATACGATTTTCAGTTTTAGAAATAGAATAAAATGATTAAAAAGTTCAAGAAAAAGGTTTATTTAGTAATTATGTTCATTGCCACAAATCGAATAATATCAGTATCAAATGTGCCTAACTTTGAAATATAGTCGAAGCAATATTTCAAAGTATTGAGTTAGAGCTTTATCTTAGTTTTATACATTAGAAGCAACAATTTGATCTTGTATAAGTACGATTAATGCTAAACAACGCCTAAACAGGTAATGAATTTGCCTGTGATTAGTCAGTACTGATTGGTATGTTTCTGAATGACGGATTCGTAAATTATTACCTAGTAGGGTAATTTTATGCATTTCTTCACTAATTTGTGTCTGGAAAAATTCGTTGTCACCAAATAGCTCAACGATACGTGCTGCCGAAACACTCTTATCCTTTTGATTTTTTGGATCAAAGTAGCATTTCAATCTCTCATAGGCATCCCATAGTTTTTCAAGAGCCTGATAAGCGACATCCAAGCGAAAATTTGTTATCTGAACGCAAGCAGTTTCTAACATTTGATGATATTGAGCGTCCATCATCTTGCCAGTTAATGCGCTATTTATGAGTTGCTTGGTTTCTTCACCCACGATAGTTTCAACATGACCATTGGTAGGATTGAACTCATAAACCATACTTGTCGTGGCAAACAAGCCATTTATCTCATTGCTAAACTCCATCTTAGCAACATTATCTTTTGCAAAATTTAAGTGGTAGTGGCGACAAAATGGATGATAAAAGCCATCTGATGGTGTGGATATTTTTTGGAAAAGAAACTCTAAAGTATCGAAAATTTCATATTTTGTCGGAATATAAGGCTGACTATTCTCGAAATAATTAACTGATTCTTTGGTTGTTTTTAATGGCCAAGTTAATTCTGTATAAATTTCCAGTTCATCACTGAGCTTATTGGTATCAGTAGCCCAAATATCCGCTGAATTATCCATGCAGCCTTCGGGATACGCTTCTGCAAAGAAGTTCTTTTGCTCCATCCTTTCTAAAAATGCCACTATCCCTTTCCATAATGGAAAGGTAATTTCATCATTAGTTCTTGGCTTTGAGCCAAATGTTCTTTGGGTATATAGGGTGATCATTGTCTTCGCATGTGATTTTAATATTCTCTTATCCTATTATTGCATGAGTAAAAATCAATATTTTAACAAGTAGTTAGGAAAATTTAGCTATTAGCTTCTATTACTCATTTTTATGGTTTGAAGTCCGTTTTTTGATGTAGAGCTTTAAAAATACGTTTTGCTGTTTCATCTTTAACGCTTTCAGGATCACGCAAGATATTAGCAATCCAAAGCGCAAAGGCATCATAGGTCGGAAATGTCGAAAGGTCTGACATATCACTAACGCGACTTAGAATTGAGCTGTATTTATTGATTTGTGCATCTGTGAGCTTGCAAAACATGTCTATAGTTTTTTGATCTCGCTCTGGTGCTATCAATTTCGGTTTAGGTTTTTCTTTCACTGTGAACTTAAAGCCAATTACAAAACGTCCTTTTTTTACGTTCTCATAGGTCAGGTCTATATCTGTATTTTTGGTAATCTCGTCAAGTGATGGTTTGATAACACGGTCTTTTAGATTGCAAAGTTTGTCGTATGAGGGGGGTAAACCTAACTCATTTTTTATATGTTCTAAGGACATCTCAAATTGTCCCATAGCCTGATGTTTTTTTGCTAAGTGATAAAGATCAAATGAGTAATCCTTTTTTAGGCTTAACACGATGTCTTTTTTATACTTGGTGTAAGGATTCAATTTATCAAATTCTTTTAGCATCAAAAGAACTTCATCAGGAAAGCATATTGATATTGCACCGTTTTCGTATATTGCTCTAATCACCCAGTTACAATAGGTTTTTTTCTTATTGTCTCCATAGGAAAAGTATCGCCTTAAAAGGCTTTTACTTGCTTCTTCCATTTGGGAATATGCTGAATTGGTTTTAATCCCGCACTCTTTCGCAAACTCTTCAGAGGTTATGGTGATTGCATCTTTTTCAGTTGCATCCATTGTTCGAGCAATAGGACTAGCTAGAATCAACAATCGTTTTTCATCAATACTCATGCTTTTAAAGCACTCTTGAATTGTATTCTGCATAACGACCCAAGATACAGGGTAGGTTTTCTTTAATTCCATAATACTACACTTTGCACGATGTAGTTTTTTATAACATATTGAATTATTTTTGCACATTATTTTTGTAGTTTTTTACATAAACCTACATCATGCCATTTGTAGTTTAATGCATGCCATTTGTAGTTTTAAATCATGCCATTTGTAGTTTTTTAAGTGCCAAAATCATGCCATTTGTAGTTTAATGCATGCCATTTGTAGTTTTTAAAAGTCTGGAAGCCTTGCTATACATGGGCTAGAAGGGTGTCTAAAAGTATTTAAAAGCTTTTTAAAAGAATAAAAGGGAATTAAACATAAAATCAAAGGCTATGGCACTCGCTTCGCTCGTGTCGTTTCAAGAGCAAAATCAAAAGCAAAAACATTGATAGTGTATTCGCTTCGCTCATACTTTTTTTAAAAGCACAAAATTCAAAGTTCGCACCCATTCGGGATGCTCTGTACTTACCGTTTGAGATCAAAAGGGAGTTTGTAATCAGAGAAGAAGCGTTGCTGAAATTTTTATGATGCTCAATCGCTCGTAGACACTCGCTCGGTTTAAACCAGTTGGTATCAAAAAGAAAAGCACAAAGCGAACAGAGTGTGAGCGACATAACGATAAATCGCTTCCCCTCTCTGATTACCGCTTTTGCTGAATTAGATTATTGATTAAAAATCGAAATCACGGCTCTGCTTGAGTTTTGGTTTGTTTTCAGGCTCTGGACTTGACTGTGAGAAATATTTCTCAGGTGTCGGGTTCTTTTTCTCTGTGATTAAGCTTTTTATATCTTCAAAAGTCGCCAAGCATTTTTTATATACCTGTCTTTGAGAATCGAAATGATCATTTTTTGGCTCTAAAATCACTTCACATTTCAAATATTTAAGCATTCTTTCGTCATTTTTGATGATCTTCTCGATTTGGTCATAGTCTGACGTGCTGATATTACTACTTGCACGATTCATGTATCGCTCCAAGTTATCAGTTTTTTCAGCTATAAAATCAATAAGTTGAAAATGTTTTTTGCTTCTGTAAGCTTGATCTTGCTTCTTCGTAAGCGTCTCATGGAATTTGACGTAATCCGGGTAGTAGCCGTCATACCGTAAATTTATAAAGTCCGATGCAGGTCTCGGCTCAAGTCTAATATTTTCAATCAAATGAGTTACTTGCTTAAGTTGGATATCAATGTTATTAAGTCGCCAAGCGTTCTCTCTAGCCCCTTTATTTGCTTGCTCTGAGTCTCCAATTCGTCGTCTATAGTTTGCGATACTTTGAGTTGAGAGAGCTTCAAGAGAGCTTTTTCTAAGTCTGTCTGCTGTTCGGTGATAGTCTTTTGTACCGGTGATATCGCTGTTTTCACTAAGTTGTTGATAATGTCGTTTAAATTCAGCTGATTTAAGGCTTGGGTTAATTGCGTTTGCAGTTGACTCGTTAAGTTGGCTTGAAAGTTTTGCTGTAAATCCTGCGAAAAACTGCCCTGCTCGATTTTGGATAGCTCGATTTTGAGCGCCAAGATCAAGGCTTGACGTTCTTCTGTCTCCGATTGCAAGATGCTGATTCTGTCCTGTAATTTCTGCTCTACTTCGCTGTATTCGGTCAAGATGGTCTTTAATGAATCGACTTGTTGACTCAAAACCTTGTTTTGCTCTGCTAACAAGCTGTTTTGTTGCATCAATAAGCTGTTTTGCTCTGTCAAAAATTGGTCGATTTCGGTCTGCATGGCTAGTTATCTCGTATAAATCTGCTGAATTTCTTGTTTCTGTGACTCGATCATCTTTTTGCTTAAATTTAGCTGATAAGTCAGATAAAAAATCGTTAAAAGCATCAGTAGACCAAAGCCGGTGATCGCCCATATCAAGTGCTGTTTCGCTTGGCTGTCTAGCTTCTCTCTTATTAGGTTCTCTAGTTGGTTCTCTATTTGTTCTGATTTGCTCTCTATCGCTTTCTCTACTTGGGTTTGGATGGATTTCTGTAGACTTTGTTGGTCGATCTTGATGCCTAGTAACTGGCGGTTTATGGTCGCTTGGAGGTCTTGGAG
>NZ_VPAQ01000037.1:0-5855 GCF_013419135.1 Acinetobacter sp. YH12100
TAAGCTATACATGTATATCAAGTGACCATTGGGATAGCTTTGTTACGACCTTTAAAGAATGCAAACAGTTGATTGGTAAATTTTTCACTGTGGGTATAGAAGGCAATAATTGTCGATTACGGCATCGGATCAGGCGAGGCTTTAGGAGAAGCTGCAACTTCTCCAAAAAGCTTGAAAATCATTACAAAGCCTTTGATTTAGCGTTCTTTTATATCAATAATGGATTCGTTTAATGCCAGCATACTTTTTGAAACACCACCCAAAATCATAGTCATGATAAGAAATTACAGCATATCGGGTATTTTTCTTAGTCGGACTTTTAATATAACCTTTAACTGTTGCCTCCCCTTGATCAAGTAACTTTTTCAAATAGAAATCTTTGATTTGGTTTTCTATAAGCGCATTACCTCTATAGAACCTAAGCTTCTGACTGATTTCCGCCTGTTCTTCCAGGTTGTCTTCATCAACAAGTTTTAGCTGTTCGGATTGGTCAAGGAATTGAGCATAATTATATTGAGCAAGTTCGGATGTCCAAATCAGTAACTGATCAAGGTTTTTAGGCATAGGAACTTTCAAATCATTCAAATCAAGCTTTTTAATGGGCGCAAGTTCTTCTTCCTTAAACTCTGTTCTTTCTAAACTTGATTGCTTTAACATAATAATTTCCTTAACTTCCACTAATTTTAAAACATAATAAAAACTATAAATGAGTGCTTAGAGCTTTCATTTTTAGATTTAGCTATTTGGGGTCAATAACGCATAAATCCCCATACTTCCCATAGCCACACTGCTCTTTCATCACTCGGACGCAAGGCTTGGACTCTTCTCCAACGGCACAACTTTGAATATCAAACTGAATACCTTGCTGCCTTAAACTCTCGATCTTTGGAATATTCTCTAAAGGCTTAATATAAGATGCAAATAGCCACGTCATAGTCAGTATGAGAACTGAAAAAATACCTAAGAAAATGGTAATTAACTTCCATGAAAATTGATCACTGGTTGATTCAATCGAATTTTTTAAATGTCCAAGTGCTTTGGCAGTCTTAATAAGTTCCGCTGTACCCTCCTGTAAGCCCGTATTTAGCGATTTTGATACAGTATGATGGGTTTGCCCTGCGATGACCTTCTGAATGCGTTCCTCGGTGATTTGAAGCTCTTTAACGGCCTGATTAACTAAGTTTTGCTGTTGTTCTGCAACTGCCATCAGTGCATATAGCTTTTTTTCATCAGGTGTCATCGACTCATCCCCTTATAACTCATGGTTTTCTGTTGCTCTCGTTCTAATTTCTGCTGTTCTTTGTACTGTTTCAAAGCAAGCTGTTTGAAGGTATCAAAATCAGCCTTAAAGCTTTCAATACCCTGTTTAATTTCTTTGTCTGAAATTGGACTGTCTTTAAGGTCTTTCAGGTCTTTTTTCGGGTCGCCTAAATCAAGTCGTTCAAGCTCTTTATGGACTGTTCGTGACTGTTGCAGGGCTTCCCTGATTTCAGGATTCTTCGCTTGGCTTGGTAGCAGTTTTTTCTCAGGTTCTTTCTCTATGCCTTGCTCTTTGTAGCTTCGCATATCAATACGGCTGTCAATTTGATGTTTTTCTAAATGGCTGTTGCATAAATCTGCCCATCTTTGGCGTAGGTCTTTAATATCGGTTTTTCGTTCCTGGTAACTCTTGCCTGTATTGTCTTTTTTAGCTCCGCCACGTTCAGGATTCTTGCTGTTATAGCGTTTAAAATATTGCTCTGGATCTCGCTCGATTCCATCTTGTAGACGTTCATTAAACATGAGGTGAACGTGAGGCTGATCGTTGCCGTCCATTGCTTTAGGGTTATGAATCGCAAACTGATACGGATATTTTGAGCCAATTTCAGACTGAATGAAGTCCTCAACCAGTTCTAGGCGTTGCTCGGCATTCATCTCTCTAGGCAGGGCAATTTCATATTCTCGGTAGGTACTACCATTTTTGCGCTCATAAAGGTCGGCTGCCTGCCAAAAGTTAATCGGATTATGTTCTGCCCATTTCGGCATGTTTCCATAGTCACTATGTTCAAGGTCAGTTTTAGCCTGTTCCTCTTTTTTCTTTTTTTCTTCATCCCGATCTATATATTCGGCATGCGGTGCTGCCTTTCCTGCCTTACCGACTTTGACACTTAAACGAGCAATCGCCATTAGGTTTTATCCTGTTCCTTTTTTCGGTTGCGTTCCTTCTTAAACGCTCTTTGATCGAGTATCGAAGCAAGCACCATAATGAGGATGAGTAGCGGTGCTGCGATCACGCCAAAAATAATATCTTTGATCTTTCCCAATACCTGTTTTAGTTGCATGTTGTTGCTCCTAGCTTTGGTACTTCTTTTTTTCATTCAATTTTCAATTGAACGAAAAAAAGAAGTTTCAGGGTTTTAGGGATGAAGTCCCTAACGTGCTTAGGTTTCTCAATGAAATTGAGAAACGTCTAAGCGCGCCATCAAATTTTTGATGGAAGTACAGGCGAACTTCTCTAGGACGAACTTTAACAAAATTGCGGACATTGGACGTAATTATTTTGTTATCGTTCTTTGAGAATTGAGCCTGTACTTTTGCGGTATCTTACTTGAGGAATTGAATATGAATAATGATTGGCTGTCTGAAAAAATTACCTATATTTCTGCTTTAAAGAATCCCAGTGATGCACAAAAGCTTTTATTAGAATTAGCTCAAATCCAATACCGTACCCCTGACCAAGAGAAAAAACTGAATGCCTTGATCAAAGCAGAAAAAGCCATAGATCGAGCGAATAAACAAAAGGTAGTGGTTAGAAAATTATTGAATGCTGAAAAGGAAGCTGAACGTAAAGCTCGTACACGGCACCTTATTCAATTAGGTGCACTTTTTGAGATTGCAAATCTAGGTCAACGGGACCCAGCAGAATTACTTGGAGTTCTGCTTAAAACTGCTGAAATCGACCCAAATGATATGAAGTGGCAGATTTGGAAAGAACTCGGACAAGAAACTTTAAATCAACGTAAAAAGACTTAAAATTTATATTTCAATATATTCTTTAATTTAAATAATTAAAATCATGAAAAAAATCCCAACTCTGATAAGTTGGGATTTTAAAGATATTGAAGTTTAATAATAGAAATTTTTGTAAAGTACATTATGTTGATTTTAGTGAAAATCAAGAATTAATCATTAAAAAAATCAATAAGATTCCATGAAATACTAGCTGAATATCTTTCATTGTTATCAAGTAAATTAATAATTTCCATTTCATAACCAGCTAGTAGTGCTTCACCAATATTAGAACGTCCAAAATGTAGCTTTAATTCAGACTTTACAGATGGAATATTTACAAATTCCTTTAATGGTAATGATATTCTATCTATAAAATCCTGATCTTTAATCAATTCATCATCATATTGATAGTTAGTTTTTAAATACTTATTAAGCTTATCTATGACTTCATTTTCAATACCAGATAGAAATAAATGAGCTAACCATCCTTTTTGACTTTTAAATGTATAACTCTTAAAACTGTTTCCAATTAGCTCTGAATAAATATAATTATCTTGGTCATTAATATAATAAAAATGAGTACTATCTACCGACACTGACTGTCTAGGATGATCATATATAAATGCTAAAAACTTTATTTTTTCAACATATCTTACTTTATAATTCTCATCAATCTGAATTAGCTCAAAATTTTTAATATCTGAATAATATCCTCGGCTGTAAGCATTAATGAAAACTTTTTTCCTTAATTCATAATTACTAGGAAAACTTCTAGAAGGATTTCCATGCACTACTTCAATTTCTTTATCTTTCTTTGAAAAAAACACAGTTAATATCTCTATTTCATATTTTAATTTAACAACTAATAAAAAATGGTTGAATCTTTGGACGCTGTTTTTGTGATTCAATCCAAAGTGAGTGCTTAGATTGAACACGCATTAACAAGTCTGCACTGATACCTAAAGCATCATGTAAACGTAAAGCTACATCTGCCGTTACAGGCGCTTTGCCATTAATAATTCTAGAAAGTAATGGACGTGTTATTTGAATGCGTTCAGCAAGTTCTGTAATTGTAATCGCTTGTCCTTCTTCTTTTAAACCATCTAACCATTCAGAAATTAACTCGCCTGCATGAGCTGGATTATTCATCATCATGTTCACCTCAATGATAGTCCTGATAGTCCACGATATACGCATTGCCATCTTTAAAAATAAAAGTCAGACGCCAATTAGCATTGACAGTAATTGCCCAGTGATCTTTTAATTTACCCTTCAAAGGATGAAGCTTCCACCCAGGGAAATTCATTTCATCAATGCTTTGCGCTTCATTCAAAGCAGTTAATTGTCTTTTTAACTTTGTTGAATGAACAGACTGAATACCTGCTGTAGAACTGGTTTTAAAAAATCGTTCCAGTCCTTTATGATTAAAATCTACAATCACAAAAAATCATCCTTTGTATAGTTTTAATATACAGTAACTCGTTCAGTAAAACTATACACAACACATAATATTTAGTTTGGGTAAATAGCCTAAGCATTATGAGAGATTGAGTAAACACACTCTCTATCTCCAAAACTAACTAACTAAATGCTCTCAACTCTCTCAACTCTACCCCAAAGCGTCGCACTTCGTGCTTTGGCTTTGGTGAACGGTTGAGAGAGTTTCGGCAATACTCACCCTAAGGGCGGTCATTTTAAAAAATAACCTATCCCCTAAGTATTGCCGATTTACCTGTATATATTTGGCTTCGGAGCCACGTATATCGGTCGTATCCGCACATAGCTTTGCTGACTATGCAGACAAGGACTCAAAGTCTTGCACTTCGCTCCACGCGCTCCCTGTCGTTACATTGCCTGTATCTCTGCGAGGGTTTCCCCAACTTACAACTTAACAAGTCCTATGTAACTACTCCCAACGCTCCGCCTATGTGAAGTTCCCCTGTAAGCGGTTTAGCCTTTCGACCATAGCTACAATACGCCAGTGACACTTATTCCTACCACACGTACTGCATGCCGACCGTAAAACGGACACGCAGAAGCGGGCAAAGCTCGATCTAGGATACTTATTTGACGATTTAAAACACGAATTAACGAAGACTTATCATTTTGAGGCTTGATATAAACACTGTTTATTGTGAAAATAGAATTCAGGTACAAGCCTTTTGGTGAAATCATAACGGTCGTCAAACCTTATGATCTTCGTTACTTGATGTTCTAGCATCAAATAACTGCGTACCGCTGAATTTACTGGAAAACCCCTCTAAGTTGCAAGACTTAGAGGGGTTTTTGTTTATAATTTTAAATTACAAGTTACTTATCCTTGTTTAAAGCAAATTTTCGCTTCTTAATTACAGTAATTGGCTTTTCTTGTGGAGCCATATTTTTCTGAATGGCTCCCTGCTTCATCTCTACTGGGACAGCACTATTTTCAGTAGTCTTTGGACTAGATTCTTTAGGCTTTGACTCTGTTGGCTTTTGCAGAGTTGCTTCCTTATTTTTAATTTTTATATAAATTTTATGAGCAACTGTATTGTGCTCCTTAATTTCCCTGTTCTTATCAGCCAATTTTTTATACTGTTCTTTAAAAGGTCTTATAAATTTTTTGATAGCTGATAAGAACACGGCTTCTTCAGGGTATATGTCCGCTAATGTCTTAGGTGTTTCCTTTTGCACGAAATTGATGAGATCGGCTGGAAATTTATTAAGAATCTCTGGAGTAGCAAAGCTTACAAAATCAGGTGGTGTTTCAAAAAGTATGCTGGCATTAAACGAATCCATTATTGATATAAAAGAACACTAAATCAAAGGCTTTGAAATGATTTTCAAGCTTTTTGGAGAAGTTGCAGCTTCTCCTAAAGCCTCGC
>NZ_VPAQ01000038.1:0-5587 GCF_013419135.1 Acinetobacter sp. YH12100
GAAATTCATGCACGTGTAGCAGTCCTCAACAGATTTACGGAATTAGGTCGACCACTTACCCAAGTTACGCCTTAAATTTGGCTCAATTAGGGGCGCTTTGCATTTCAAATCTTTGTGCAACAAAGCCCTGCCGAATTTATGCTTTTTAAACAGAGCCAGTTCATGCTCGTATTTTTGAGTGAGAATAGAGAGATGTTGGTTGCATGCTTCCAGATGTTGAACTTTGCCATCTAATTGTTGATTGGTGACTTCCAGATGTTGAACTTTGGCATCTAATTGCTGATTTGATTGTGCCAAAGACTGATGCTGCATCGCCAATTGCCGGGTAAATTCCAGCAGTTGCTCATGGGTCAGTTGGTTTAAATCAGGCAGCGTTTTCATGACCGCAGTATGCCTGAGGTCATGAAGAGAATGAAATAGAACGTTTGGAGAATAGCAGAATGTACGAGCCTGGTTTAGAGCATCGTCACCACCTGCTGTCGTCCAATTCTCTGCCAGGGTAAACCCTGGATCAGTGCCTGCAACTGCTCTGGGCTGAGGGCTACGGTTTCACCCTGGTGAATCTGAGCCCAGTGAAATTTACCCTGTTCCAGCCGCCGGGCACACAGCCAGATGCCCAATCCATCATGCACCAGCACTTTCATGCGATGGCCACGCTTATTACAGAACAGGTAGGCGCAATGCAGTTTGATCGAGCCAAAGGCTCTCAGCACCTGAGCCATGGCAGTATCCATACCCGCACGCATGTCCATCGGCTGGGTAGAGAGCCAGATTTCATCGATATGGATCATGTTGCAAGTGCCTTGAGTAATTCTGCTAAAGCAGATATTTCTGATACTTGCCATTTCAAGCCAATTTCTGCTTTTGAGTGGGGTAAAGTAATTTGAACCGTTAACATGTCAGTAGGAGTAGGATCTAATGGTGCAGAGCAAGATAAGGCAATAAATGCAGGTTTATTCGGTAGTGGTGAGCGATCATTCCCTGGCTTACCATCAATTAAGCGAATCCATTTGGATACAAGATTTGTATTCAATCCATGTTGCAAAGCGACCGAAGCAATTGAAACGTTCGGTGCTTTAAGGCAAAGGATTTCTTTCTTTGCTTCGAGAGGTTCATGTTCATCAGGGTTGTTACGTCGTAAAGGCTGTACGGCCTTATTTGTCTCGGAGAGTGGTGGCAGTCCAAACAACAAACCCCATGACCATAACTTATGGGGCTTGTTGGCTATTTTGCTGCGTATTGTGTGGCTTTTTGTGATTAAGCCTTACATCGCTTCACGTTGTGCTTCATCTTCCAAATAGTTTTCTAAAGAATCATCTAGCGCATATAACCATGGCGTGTGATGTGGCTTAGCCATTTTTCCAGTCATTACTGAGCGATAGACTTTATCTCTAAAGCCCATAATGTTTTCTTTTTTATGCTTTTTCCATTGCATGAAAATATCATGCACTGCATCAATATTGAATGATGGATAGTCCGTCTGCGCAATCAGGCGTTTGATGTAGTCACCTTGGAAGCGGGCAGATTGTTCATCGTTCAATAGGCGCTGCTCTTTTTGATGTAAGGTCTGCGTATGGCTCTGCATTTCTGCCGTGCTTGGTAAAGCAATTTTGCCCAAAATCACATCACGGACAAACCATGCTTGCGCATCGAACATATTGAAGGTGTACCATTGATCTTGCATGCCCAAGTAGAACAAGCGAGGATTCTTTTCCCACACCACACCCTGATATAAACCCTGCGGATAAAGGCAGTTATGTGTTCTGAGGCGTAGGTTATCTTCAATAAATGGGAAGTGGTGCAAATAGCCTGTGCATAAAATAATGGCATCAATTTTGGCAGATGTTCCATCACTAAAATAAGCAGTATTTTCATCTACACGCAGTAATTGTGGCTTTTCAGACCAGTTTTTAGGCCATTTAAAGCCCATGGCTTTACTACGATAGCAACTGTAAATTTGCTTAGCACCGTATTTATAACATTGCGAACCAATGTCTTCGGCAGAGTAGCTGCTGCCAACCAATAACACAGACTTGCCTTTAAATTCCAGCGCATCACGGAAGTCGTGTGCGTGTAAAATGCGACCATGGAATTGATCAAAGCCTTCATAAACAGGAACGCGTGGGGTAGAGAAGTGTCCAGATGCAACGACAACATAATCAAATTGTTCTGAATAATGCTGTTGTTGTGCATAATCTTCGACATCTACCGTGAATTTTTGCGTTGTTTCATCATAGGCAATATGCTGAACGGCACTATTGAAACGAACTAAATCTTTGACCTGTGCTTTTTCTGCACGGCCTTTGATGTAATCCCACAGTACTGCACGTGGTGGATATGAAGCGATTGGTTTTTTGAAATGTTCATCAAAAGTATAATCGGCAAATTCTAGCGCTTCTTTGGGGCCATTTGACCATAAATAGCGGTACATACTGCCGTGGACAGGTTCCCCATGTTCATCTATACCAGTGCGCCAAGTATAGTTCCATAGCCCGCCCCAATCATTTTGTTTTTCGAAACATACAATTTCAGGAACTTGTAGACCTTTGGCCTTTGCTGACTGAAACGCTCTTAATTGGGCCATGCCACTTGGGCCAGCACCAATAATTGCAATTCGATCCATTGCTATCTCCATTAGTTTTGAGTTCTTAATTACCTCTCCAATTTTGAGTGTCACAATTTAGGATTTGAAATATAAGCATTATAAAGATAAGCAAATACAATCCTAAATTGAGCGATTAAAAATCTGTTCAAAATAGGATGTGAATTAAAAAAAAGAAAAAATAATAAAATGTGCTAAAGACAGTAAAAATTACCTAAGCAATTCATCTTTATAAAAAATACATTTTTTAAGAAAGCTGATCTTATCATAATTTCTGATTAATTGTGGCTTTGCTTAGTTATAAAAGTGAATTTAAAGTCATTCCATTAATATTTAAAATTTTATCATTTGGTATATGTTCTTGATTCTTATTAGGTTTTTCCTATAGATTCTAAAGAGAATTTTTTTAGATTTTTTCTTAAAATTTGTTTGAATTGAAGTGGTGGTGTTTCAAAAAGTATGCTGGGATTAAATGCAGCCATTATTGATGTGGAAGAAGGTTAAATCGAAAGCCTTAAAGTGGTTTTCTAACTTTTTCGAAAAATTACAGCTTCTCCTAAATCCACGCCTGAGCCGATGCCTGATTCTGCAATTATTACCTTCAATACCTACAGTAAAGAACTTACCAATCGATTGCTTATAATTTTAAAAGCAGTGACAAAACTGTCCCATAAATTACTCGAAATTCGCCTCCGACAAACCCGGTACGGTTCACCTAACTTTTTCAACTAACTACAAATGTGTCGCACTTGGGATTTGAATCTGCGTCGATAAAAATCATCTGCTGCCACAGAGAATCTATAAATAATAGTGCGCAAGTCCCAATAGATTAAAAAATGCTCAATTTTGGAATTTCCCCAAAGTTATCAGCTCTTCCAGGGCGAAAACTATCCCCAATTGCTGTGGATAAAATTTAGGCTATTTTGTACGCTTTATAGATCACCCGGATACCGCCACTTTTACCATTATTGCCTTGAGCACAAGGTGCTTTACGAATTCCACCACCATTTTTTGATTCAATCGCCCTGATCAGGCTATACCAAGAGATCTTGCTGGAGCTGACGATACCTTTCATCACTCACAAGCTCTTTGATTTGCTTGGTAAAAATACTGTTTTCAATAAATAAAATAGGTTTAAGTACGTCAATGGCGTATAAGAATTTTAGCAGTTTTAGAACAAAAAAAACGAGAGCTGTGAACTCTCGTTTCGCATAAGCAGAGGCTTACAAATATAAATATGAGCTATAAAAAAACCCGCATAATAGCGAGCAGGTTCTGATATTTGATCCAGACTATGGATTTTATAGAAATTATATTTCTAGATGATTTTGAATATTTTTCCACTTAAAGTACTTTGAAAAAGCATTTCAAAACTAGGTCGAATATCTTCACCATCGACGGTGATATGTTTTATATTCGAATGAGATTGGGTGGTGGCAAAATCATGATCCACAGTAGCTTGAATAGCGTATTTAACGCCAAACTGGTCTTTGATGCTGAGAGTCTGTTTAAACATATATATCCCCTTAAAAAAAATTGCAGTGGAAAGTCCACATAAACCATTGATGTTTATTATTTTTATTGATACACAACTTTATCATTTAATTTAAATAGCTGATTTAGAGAAGTGTAAAATGTACGACCATCCAAATTTAAATCAACCTCGATTCCAGATTCCAGTAGAACTCTTTTACCGACTTCAATTTGTTTTAAACCTTGACGTGTATTTTGCATTTTATGTAGAGGAATTAATGAAACAATAATTTCAGTACCATTTTTAGATTTTGCAATTAAATCATTTATTTTTAACAACTTATATCCTATTTTTTAGAAATTTTTTCAATTTTGAAAACATTTTAAAGTATAAAAAAAGCACTAATGAGTGCTTTTTATTACTGCTTATTATTACTTAGATAGCAACAATATTTACAGCATTCGGTCCTTTTTGACCTTGAGCTACACTGAATTCAACTTGCTGGCCTTCAAATAAGGTCTTGAAACCTGAATTCGCGATTTCGCTGAAATGAGCAAAAACGTCTGGACCTGATTCTTGTTGAATGAAACCAAAACCTTTAGTTTCGTTAAACCACTTAACAGTACCTTTAACAACATTTGAGTTTGACATAATATATCCTACTAATTTTTAATAATTTTTTAGTCATTTTATTGACTGATTAATAACTTTGAAATAATAAAGAAGCGACTTAAAATCTGAAAAAACGAAGGATTATGACTAAAACTGCGATACTTAAAGAAGATTTACCGGAACAAGACTTTTTTCTAGTTAACTTAACTATACACTAAAAATAGTAAAAATCAAGTTTTCTTATATATATATTTATTAAACTAATAAAATAAGATTAAATTAATTAAAAAATTCAGTAAAATCATATTTTTATTGTAAATGTAACAATATAAGGTAATATGTAGAGTTGAGTTAGATTGATAAATAATGAATGCGATTATATAGTTCTGTAATAACAATATTGATGTTTTTAATTTCGGGAATGATGATTTTTTCCCATATGCAAGTCATAGATAAACCGCCAAATTTTATAGCTTTAAATACTGATAATTAGCAGTATGTGATAAAAAACCGCCTGTTAGGTTAATGCCAGTCAGTTAAGGAAATTTAGATTAAAAATAAATCTAAATTTCCTTATTTTTGAATTTTAATTGATCTAATTTTATGTGTTATTGAACATAATTTTAGTTCTGAAATTCTTAACTGATCAGCATTAGCCTGTTAGGTAGTTTTTTACTTTTGAAGAAATAATAAATATCTTTTATTTAACATAAACCCTCATATACAAAATTCGGGTGTCAGCCCCAAATAGAAATGTCCGGTTGCTCCAAAGGGCTTTGTTGCACAAACCTATCTGTAAAGGCTTTTTCAGCGATATAATTTTCAAATGAAGAAGCCTACACACAAAATCTACCGCACAACCAATTGGCCCGCATATAACCGAGCACTCATGAGTCGCG
>NZ_VPAQ01000039.1:0-5211 GCF_013419135.1 Acinetobacter sp. YH12100
CGTAAAACGGACACGCAGAAGCGGGCAAAGCTCGATCTAGGATACTTATTTGACGATTTAAAACACGAATTAACGAAGACTTATCATTTTGAGGCTTGATATAAACACTGTTTATTGTGAAAATAGAGTTCAGGTACAAGCCTTAGTGTGAAATCAGTGCGAGGTGGTACTCCGCTGATCTTCGTTACTTGATGTTGAAGCATCAAATAACTGCGTACCGCTGAATATAAAGCGAAAGCCCGTCGAGTTTCAATACTCGATGGGCTTTTTCTTTGTATTTTTAAATTAAAATTTACTTTTCTTTGTTTAAAGCAAACTTTCGCTTCTTAATCACTGTAATCGGCTTTTCTTGTGGAGCCATATTTTTCTGAATGGCCACCTGCTTCATTTCTACTGGTACAGCACTATTTTCAGTAGACTTTGGACTAGATTCTTTAGGCTTCGAGTCTGTTGATTTTTGCAGAGTTGCTTCTTTATTTTTAATTTTTATATAAATTTCATGTACGACAGCATTATGTTCTTTAATCTCCCTATTTTTGCTCGTTATTTTTTTATATTGTTCTTTAAAGGGCTTTATAAAATCCTTGATAGTTGATAGCAGTAGAGCTTCATCGGGGTGTATATCAGCCAGTGTTTTTGGTGCTTCAATTTGCACAAAATCAATGAAATTTAAGGGAGATTTTTCAATAATCTCAGGCGTCGCAAAGCTAACAAAGTCATATCCATGATAAGAAATTACGGCATATTTCGTATTCTGCTTAATCGGATGTTTGATATATCCCCTTACGGTCGCTTCCCCCTGATCCAGTAGCTTCTTTAGATAGAAATCTTTTATTTGGTTTTCTTCAAATGCACTATTTCTATAAAACTTAATCTTCTTATTAATTTCTTCTCGTTCTTCTACATTATCCTCAGCCATAAGTCCTAACTTATTACTAAACTCAATAAATTGAGCATGATTATGTTGAGCAAGTTCAGAAGTCCAAATCAGTAATTGGTTAAGATTTTCAGGAAAAATAACTGCCAGATTCTTTACATCAAACTTTTTAATCAGTTTAAGTTCATCTTCCTTAAACTCTTTTCTCTCTAAACTTGACCGTTGTAGCATAAAAATTTCCTTAACTTTTACTAATTTTAAAACATTAAAACAGTTCTAAATGGTCGCCTAACCAAAAATCTCTGAATGGCTATCTAACTGGTGTAATTCTAAAACATCATCACCTACGAGCCTATAAATTAAGACTAAATCGGGTTTAACGTGGCAATCTCGACAATTTTTAAACTCAGCACCACCTTTTAATGGGTGATCTAGGTATTTTTCAGGCAATGGACTATTAGCGACTAAACAGTCCAGTACCTCGGCCCATTCAGCCGTAACCAAATCTAAGTAACGTCTTTTAATATCTCGTTTAAATGAGCTGGTTACGATGATTTTTCGTTTAGCCATTAGCTTCTTCCGACATTGCTTGAATGGCTTCTTCTACTGTTTCGTACTCGGTGTACTCCCCATTTTCAATTTCTTTAAGAGATTGAAGCAACTTTGCTGCTGCTTTAGGGGTTAAAGCTGTTTCCCTTGCATAATCAAAAGACAATGGAATCGTTTTCGTTTTAACAATTTGATTTAAGAACAGTTTAAATGCCTGTGGCATGGTTAAACCGTAGTCCTCCAAAATAGGAGTAACTTTTTCTTTTAGTTCTGCCTCTAAACGCATATTGAAATTGACTGCGGACATGGTTAATCCCTCCAAGGAACCAATAATATAAAGATAATATAAGGCATTATCTTTACTTTTTCATTACTTTTGATGTAAGAATATGAGTATTAAAACTCTAATTATTGGCATAACAGACTTTCAAATTTTGTTTTCGAATTTTTCTATATAGGGTCGATCACACATAAATCATGATTTTTTCCATAATTGCACTGTTCTTTCATCACACGCACACATGGTTTAGATTCTTCTCCAACAGTACAACTTCGAATCTCAAGCTGAATACCATCCTCTCTTAAACTTTCAATCTTAGAAATATTCTCAAGCGGTTTGATATAAACAGCAAATAACCAAATGATGCCAAGCATAAGAATGGCAAAAATCCCCAAAACTATTGTGATGATTTTCCATGAGAATTGATCACTGGCTGAATCAATCGAATTTTTTAAGCGTCCAAGTGCTTTAGCGGTCTTAACAAGCTCTGCTGTACCCTCCTGTAAGCCCGTATTTAGCGATTTTGATACGGTATGATGGGTTTGACCTGCGATGACCTTCTGAATGCGTTCTTCGGTGATTTGAAGCTCTTTAACGGCCTGATTGACTAAGTTTTGCTGTTGTTCTGCAACTGCCATCAGTGCATATAGCTTTTTTTCATCAGGTGTCATCGGCTCATCCCTTTAAAATTCATGGTTTTCTGTTGCTCTCGTTCTAGTTTCTGCTGTTCTTTGTACTGTTCCAAAGCAAGCTGTTTGAAGCTATCAAAATCAGCCTTAAAGCTTTCAATACCCTGTTTAATTTCTTTGTCTGAAATTGGGCTGTCTTTGAGGTCTTGGAGGTCTTTTTTAGGGTCGCCTAAGTCTAGCCCTACAAGCTCTTTATGGGCTGTACGCGACTGTTGCAGGGCTTCCCTGATTTCAGGATTCTTAGCTTGGCTTGGTAGCAGTTTCTTTTCAGGTTCTTTGTCTATGCCTTGCTCTTTATAGCTTCGCATATCAATACGGCTGTCAATTTGATGTTTTTCTAAAATTTGATGTTTTTCTAAATGGCTGTTGCATAAATCTGCCCATCTTTGGCGTAGGTCTTTAATATCGGTTTTTCGTTCCTGGTAACTCTTGCCTGTATTATCTTTTTTAGCTCCGCCACGTTCAGGATTTTTGCCGTTATAGCGTTTGAAATATTGCTCTGGATCTCGTGCGATTCCATCTTGCAGACGTTCATTAAACATGAGGTGGACGTGGGGCTGATCGTTGCCGTCCATTGCTTTAGGGTTATGAATCGCAAACTGATACGGATATTTTGAGCCGATCTCGGACTGAATGAAATCCTCAACCAGTTCTAGGCGTTGCTCGGCATTCATTTCTCTCGGTAGGGCAATTTCATATTCTCGATAGGTACTGCCATTTTTGCGCTCGTAAAGGTCGGCTGCTTCCCAAAAGGTAATTGGATTATGTTCAGCCCATTTCGGCATGTTTCCATAAGCACTATGTTCAAGGTCTGATTCTGCCTGTTCCTGTTTCAGCTTCTTTTCTTCGTCCCGATCAATATATTCGGCATGCGGTGCTGCTTTGCCTGCCTTACCGACTTTGACACTTAAACGAGCTATCGCCATTAGGATTTATCCTGTTCCTTTTTTCGGTTTCGTTCTTTCTTAAACGCTCTTTGATCGAGTATTGAAGCAAGCATCATAATGATGATGAGTAGCGGTGCTGCGATCACACCAAAAACAATATCTTTGATTTTTCCCAATACCTGTTTTAGTTGCATGTTGTTGCTCCTAGGCTTTTCTACTTCTTTTTTAAGTAAATTGAAAATTTACCTAAAAAAGAAGTTTCAGGGTCTTAGGGATGAAGTCCCTAACGTGCTTAGGTTTCTCAATGAAATTGAGAAACGTCTAAGCGCGCCATCAAATTTTTGATGGAAGTACAGGCGAAACTCTCTAGAACGAACTTTAACAAAATTGGGGACATTGGACGTAATTATTTTGTTATCGTTCTTTGAGAATTGAGCCTGTGCTTTTGCGGTATCTTACTTGAGGAATTAAATATGACTAATGAATGGCTTTCTGAAAAAATCACGTATATTTCTGCTTTAAAAAATCCCAATGATGCTCAAAGGCTTTTATTAGAATTATCTCAAATCCAATACCGTACCCCTGACCAAGAAAAAAAGATTAATGCCTTAATCAAAGCTGAAAAAGCTATAGATCGAGCAAATAAACAAAAGGTAGCAGTTAGAAAATTATTGAACGCTGAAAAAGAAGCTGAACGCAAAGCTCGTACACGGCACCTTATCCAATTAGGCGCACTTTTTGAGATTGCGAACCTAGATAAAAGAGATCCTGCAGAATTGCTTGGAGTACTGCTTAAAACGGCTGAAATTGATCCAAATGATATGAAGTGGCAGATTTGGAAAGATTTAGGACAAGAAACTCTTAATCAACGTAAAAAAGATAAAAATTAAACCAATTAATAAAAATATCAATGAGGCTTCATAGAAGAAATTTTTTTATTTAATTCTTCCAAGAATGCCCCTCTATCTTTTGGAGAAATCATAATTACCTCTGTCATTCCCTTACTAAAATAAATAATTTCTATCCGCTTAATAGAAAGAGCTGGAGCTGAAATAAAATTAGTACAAGAGTTAATAGTTTTAATATCCTTTAAAGGGATACTCCATTTAAAAAACATGGATTTAACTTCTATCGAAGTATCTTTAAGATAATAAACAGTATTAAATATAGGCAACCAAATTATATAAAAAATAATTAAATAAATTATTGAAATTATTAATAATTCATAAAAAGTTGCTGTGTTTATAGAGGTATATAAGGTATACAAAAAAAATAAAGTTATTGAAGTCAGAATTAAAAAAATCCAAAAATCAATTTTAGATTGATAAGACATTTTATAGTCATTTCCATATGAAAAAATAGCCTAAGCAGAAAATTGAGTATACAACTAATCTCTCCATGCTAGCCCTTAAAAGCACCTAAAAACAAATGCTCTCAACTTCTCAACTCGCCTCCAAAGCGTCGCACTTCGTGCTTTGGCTTTGGAAACGGTTGAGAGAGTTTCGGCAATACTCACCCTAAGGGCAGTCATTTAAAAAAATGACATATCCCCTAAGTATTGCCGATTTACCTGTATATATTTGGCTTCGGAGCCACGTATATCGGTCGTATCCGCACATAGCTTTGCTGGCTATGCAGACAAGGACTCAAAGTCTTGCACTTCGCTCCACGCGCTCCCTGTCGTTACATTGCCTGTATCTCTGCGAGGGTTTCCCCAACGTACAACTTAACAAGTCCTATGCAACTACTCCCAACGCTCCGCCTATGTGAAGTTCCCCTGTAAGCGGTTTAGCCTTTCGACTATAGCTACAATACGCCAGTGACACTTATTCCTACCACACGTACTGCATGCCGACCGTAAAACGGACACGCAGAAGCGGGCAAAGCTCGATCTAGGATACTTATTTGACGATTTAAAACACGAATTAA
>NZ_VPAQ01000040.1:0-4802 GCF_013419135.1 Acinetobacter sp. YH12100
GAGCTTTCTCTGGTGCATGAGGGTCTGTTAAACCATGCTCAAAATTGATGACTTGTTTCCAGTTTTCTACAAGTGGGCGGTCAGCTTGATCAAAATAAGGCTGTAATCTTTTTCCTGTACTTAATTCCACATTTGGAATTACGAAATTAAGCTCTAAACGTCCTTTATCAGTATGTTCTATCCAAGTAATGTCATATTGATCTCTTTCTAATCCTGCAAGCAATGTAGCTTCAAAGCTCTGCATGATTTCTTCTTTTTGGTGTGCCTCAATCTCTAATTCTTCAAATGAAAGCACCCCAACTGTATAGCGATTTTGAAAATCCAAATTATCTGCCAATCGTTGAGTTAATTCGGGATCTCCACTAAGTAAAACGGCACCTGGTCTATCTCGATCTTTGCCAAGTAGATAGTCAATTGTTGCACCTGCACTACCGCCCCCTTTATTTCCCAAGAATTTAACGATCATAGTCAGCCAAGATTCCTTGTAGTTGTTCTCGAATTATTGCCAACTCTGCAAAAGCTCTAATTTTTTCTATATCGGATTCAACAGTATTTACTTGTCTTGCAATCTGATTGAGATTACCTCCAATACGTCCTAATGCCGCTAAGAGCTGAGGATCTGCCGCTTTGTAATTTCTTTTTTTATTAGGTTTCTCATCAAGGCAAGTATTTCTAATCCAAGTCGCAAGTTCTCCTCCAGTCATTCGTTCAAGTAGGGCTTGATGTTCAGCTTCGGTCAAACGGACTTTGATCTCTTTTTGTCTTTTGATGATTTCTTTCTTCGTCATGACTCAATCAGCTTCAGGGATAGGGTCGGCTTTTTTTGTGAGGACAAATTGCCAAGTTAAGGCAATTTACCGCAACAGAAAAAGCCGAAAAGAGGGTCAAGGGATTCTTCCCTTGCAAGGCACAAAAGGTAACTCTATCGAAAACTTTAGTTTTTGTATAGAGTACCCTTTGTGTGTCCTTGCCCATTATATATAAAAATCATTGAAAGTGTATTTACAAGGATTTTTGGTTAACAAATAAAATTGTCTATGGAATTTCTGTATAACTGTTTGATAAATAAACCTATGATCAACTTTATTAATAGTGTCTAATTCATATTTTAAAATAACTTTAGGTAAGATCCAGTTTATGAAAAAGATTATATTGAGTGCATTAATCGGTTTGTCTGTAATATCAATACAAGGCTGTATGACGCCAATGACTGTAACGAGTCAACCAATGGAAAATATTTCTAAAGTAATTGAAGTAAACGGTAAAAAGCAGAATCAAATTTTTAATGAATCTAAAATGTGGATTGCTGAATCATTTAAGTCTGCAAATAATGTTATCCAATATCAAGACGAAGGAACTGGATCTATTATTGGTAAGGGAAATATGAAATATCCATGTGTAGGACTTATAGATTGTGGAGCATTTGGTAATGATAATATTAACTTTACAATTAGAATTGACTCTAAAGACAATAAAGCAAGAATAGCCGTATCAGACGTAACTAGAACATCATTAACCTATGTTAAAGGCGCAGTAAATAACATCGGACAAGAGGGGCCTATTACAATAGTTGAACATCAACAAAGAATTGCAGTTAAATTAAAAGAAATAATTAACCAGTATGAACAAAAGATCACATCAACATCCTCATCAAATAATTGGTAAAAAGGACTAAACAGGCTGATATCTGATTTAGGCTTGTTTAGTCTCAAAAAAAAGAGAGCTTATAAGCTCTCTTTTTTTCTTCTAAAGTAAGTTGCTCTACTAATACCTAGTTCTTTCCAAGGTTCACCTAAAGATGGTCTGCCACCTGATTTAGACTTTTTGCCCCCCAATGCACCTTTACGGCTTTGACGATCTATAAACTCTTGGTAGCAATAAGCATCTTTCTTCCAACAGTATTCAGCAATACTTTTTGCAGTAGCTTTGATTTCTGAATAGGGTAATGCCTCTAAAAACGCTTCATTTACGCTTAAACACTGCTTAGTGACTTCTTCTAGCCAAGTGTTATAGATTCCACCTCTATGCGCTCTAATCGCTTTATATGCCCATTTACGCACGGTATCGAACAGTGTGCAGTTTCGTCCAAGTCCTGAAACTTCCTGTTTTTTGCTTAATTTCTTAGGTAATTCTACAAAATCGGCTAAATAATCGAGCGTATAGGCTTGTTCACTCCAAAAAGTGACACGCCAATCTTTATGAAATGGATTCTTCGTAATGAGATGACTGTAGCCAACGTCTGCTCCAAGTTTATTGGCAAGTCCAGCTTGTATCTTAGCTGCATAGCTAATAGCTTTTTGACTGGCTAATTCACTGGTACACAGTGGAATTTCTAATTTATAGCAAATATGAGCATGACCATTTTTTAAGGTCTGCGCTGTCCAATAGGGCATTGGTAAATTTTCATCATGCCATGCCATGACAGCATCTGAACGATCTATATCAAAAAAGAAGTAATGAAGCATACAAGGCTGATTACCCTGTATGTATTGCATGTTGATTGCCGTTTTTTTCGGTCTTATTTGTAAGCCATACAATAAATCATCTGCACAGTATGGTTTATGAGCAAGATTTTCAAAAAAATCGCTTAATTGAGCGTTATTCACCTTTTGCAACGTCCTTTATGTTGCAAATGCTCAAAACATCAGTAAAATACAAGTATCGAATTTGCGTTTACTGATGCTTTAAGTATTTGTTAAACAATGAGAAAAAAGTAGGTTTGCCGACCTGCTTTTTTTTCGCCTGAAAGAAAATCTAACACAACTTTAATAGTTTTAAAAGTTATTGATTTTCTTAATTTTATAGCCGTTTTTTTTGCCAATATACGGCATATAATCTAATTAAATATTTCTCGAAGTATGCAAGATTCTTAAAATAAAAACTCGCTTGGCTTCCTCATCAATCTGAATAATTGCCCGATAAGGACTATCAGAAATAAGCATTTCTCTTGTTCCTAAACTTCCCTTCTTTTTGGTTCGATTTGGTGAGAAATACAGGGTTTCTAGCTGTTCAGTAATTTTTAAATACATCCCTTCTGCTAGTTTTTCGCCCCATGTCTCTATGCCATACGCCAAAATTTCAATTAAATCCTGTTCTGCTTGTGGCAAGTAAGAAACTTCATAGGTCATCTTTTACGGCTCGCTACCAAGTCTCGTGCCTTTTGCATTGCAGTCGCATGTACTGACTTCATTTCTTTCGTTTCAGATGGATGCGCTTTCAAAGCATTTAACGCTTCTGTGATTTTCTCTTTTTCCCAATCTTCATAATCATCATCTTGGACATCAAAAAGGCTTTCTAAGTGGGTGCCTTTCACGTCTTTTAATGACAAGAAAACACCAACAGGGCGCTTATTCTTTGTGACTAATACAGGCTCTCGCTGCATCGTATCTAATAACTCACCAAAGCGTGATTTTGCATCTTTCGCTGTAATAACTTGCATGTTCAAACCTCATAAAAGTAGGCGTTTTGTCTATTTTAGACTTTTTATGCAAGAAATCTAGCATGATTTATTAAATTTAACGCCCAAATCCTCTACTTACGCTCCTTTCAATCTGTTTCTCTTTCATTTGCTGGCTAATTTGCTGTTCACTTCTCTTAATTTGCTGTTCAGATTGTTTAATTGCTGATTTTGACTGGCTAATTCCTCGTTCTGACTTCTCAATACTTGATTCTGAATGTTCAAGGTTTCGATCTGTTCGCTCTGACTTTGATTTATAGCGTTTAGCTCTTTCAATTGCTTCTCTAACACGTTCAATAAGTCTTTGTAGCGATTCATAAAGTCGTTTGGCATTGTCTTGTTCCGCTTGATTAGGATTACGCTGTTTTACGTCCTGCTTTGCTTCTTTTGAGGTGGCTAAGTTTTCAAATAAACTTCCGCTATCCTTCAAAAGCTCCTTTCCATCATTTGACTGGTTAAATGGATTTTCAAAAGGAGTTTTAAAGTTAGATTCTATTTTTCCAATTTCAGTACCATTTGACTGGATGTGGTCTCGTAAGCGTCCGCTTTTTTGCTGTTCTTCGCCATGATGTATAAAGTTTTCTTGTCTTCGCTCTCTTGTAGTCTCACCCTCCGCAAAATCTGTTTCTCTAGCGGTGTCTGCTCTACTTTCAGATTGATTTCGGCTAATTCCTGCTGCTTGTTCTGAATTTGCTTCGCTAACCACCAATTTACGCCAAGAAAGATCAGAAACACTGTAATCAACACGCCCAATATTGCTCCCGTGAGAATATTCAAACGCAAAGCGTTTCTGATTTTCGGCTGATGATCTTGGATGGTTTGAAGGTTTGACCTTAAAATTTTCTCTGTTTCCTTGCTGCTTGCTCTCAGTAAGGCGTTGTAACTTTCCAAGTGCTGTTTCGTAACGCTCTCGGCTTGTTCTTTGATAATCCTGTCCTGCTCGGCTGTGTTCTTCTGCAAATTGCTTATCAAATTGTCGATTTTCATAAATTACGCCTTCTAAACGAATATTCCGCTTGCCGTCAGGATTCTTAATACTGATTGATCTATCTGTTTCTCTAGCAATCTCAAAGCCTGCACCCTTCAGAGTTTCAACTACATCTTGCCTATTTTGGATATTGCCATTACTAATTTGTTCAGCAATTGCTGTCCCGATTTGCTCTTTAATTTCTTTGACGCTTGAAGGTAGGTTTTGGCTATTCAAAGTTTTAATTGCTTGAGCTTTCTCTGGTGCATGAGGGTCTGTTAAACCATGCTCAAAATTGATGACTTGTTTCCAGTTTTCTACAAGTGGGCGGTCAGCTTGATCAAAATAAGGCTGTAATCTTTTTCCTGTACTTAATTC
>NZ_VPAQ01000003.1:0-185742 GCF_013419135.1 Acinetobacter sp. YH12100
TCAGCTTGCTTCAAGATACTCATGATCAAGCTGTCTGAATACTTAGATGTTTTCATAGAAAATCTCCTTAAATCAAGGTTATTCGATTTTCTACTTTTAAACTCAATTATTTTTAGGGGGGATTACCGAATCTTCGACAATTAAAATTGAGAAACTTATGTTAGTTAATACAAATACTGCTCAAAAAGCGTCTTTCAATCAATTTTCTAATAATGCGACTGAGAACAAACCCAAGCCAAATGAGCAAGAGCAAAAACCGAATCAAGGAGAGCCAGCTCCTATAACCAAAGAGCAAAATGATCAAAAAAATCAGGCGGATAAGAAAAACTCATAATATTATGTTGAATTAATAAAAGAAGCCTATCTCCCTGATAGGCTTTTTGCATTCAAAAGATAAACATTTTCCATAAAAGCCTGAGAAATAAAAAAGCCCATCCTATGATGAGCTCTTTAATCCAATAGATCTAATTCTTACAAGCTGCGAATTCTTGCAGTACAAATTGTTTTACACTTTCATCAAAATTTGGTCTGGAAAGAGCGAGCTTGCCATTTTTCATAGATTTATAACAATAGCTTGCGGCTACGCCTACACCAAACAAAGTCAACAACTTCATTGCTCACCTCATTAACTGTCAGATTTGAATACAAAAATTAGCATTCAAATGTGTAGTTTTCCAACCCAATTTAGAGTGTTTTTTGTACTCCATGTTAATTAATGTATGGGTAGAAAATAACAAAGCTGACCATTAGATAAGCTGTTTGAACGTCAAAGTCTAATTGTTGATGTGCATATCAACCCAATTAAGGAAGCTGTTTTTATCCGTAAATTTAGGTGCAGAACTTATGCTCAGTATTTCTTTATTTCCAAATTTACCACTAATGTTATGGAATGCTTGGACTCTAAATTCCTGAGGCTCTCCTTCGTGCAGCGTTCTAAAATACTCTACTGACTTATCAAACTCACTTTTCTCTTTAAAGCTAGGACGTTCTTTTAAAAACTCATAAACTTGTTCTAGAGCGGGTAAATAATTATTTCTAGGCATTCTGTATTCTCTAAAATTATGAGTTTTATTGTGAATGCCTATTCTGAATTAATAGTGATAAGAATGTTTAAGCTTTTCTTACCGTTTATGTAACCCTTTCTTCTTTCAAGCAGTCACGACATACTTTCACTTCTTTACCATCCGCTTGGCATTCGATTTCTGTGACACCATGAAGACCGAATAAACAAAAGATAAAATGCAGCATGACCTTTCTCCGCAAAAGATAGCTCCTTCAGGCAAAGGAGGCAAAACTGGAAATAAAACTATAGCAATGGAATCTGGGCGCTCATTTTATCGAAGATTATTTTTCATCCATTGGCGAAAAATTACATTCATATTCACCATAAAAATTCCGTTTCCAGACCCAACTACATTTACGATTTCGAATTGTTTTGAGGTCATCATTCTTATAGTTTAATTGTTATCGCAGATCAGAATGCTAAGCAAAGAGGTCGGTCATGTGTTCAAACTATGAATTCCCCTCAAAAAGTCAGCTCTCTTTATTAGATCTTCATGCAGAACAACTTGAATTGAACATGAAATCACATGTTTACCCCTTAGCACCTGCTCCTATCATGATGCGAGGTGCTGAGGGGTTTGAGTTAGATATTGCACGTTTCGGACTGATTCCCTTTTGGGCGAAAGAATTAAAATATGGTCGACATACTTACAATGCCCGAACTGAAACAATAGCGTCCAAGCCAAGTTTTCGACATGCCTGGAAAAATAACCAGTTTGCTTTAGTGCCCGTGGATACTTTCTATGAACCTAAATATATCGATGGAAAACCGCACTGGTTTGGTATTTCACGTGAAGATGGCAACCCTTTTACCGTTGCAGCCATTTATGATGATGTGCTCATTGAGGGTGAAAAAATCAGGTCCTTTTCGATGCTGACTATAAATTCCGATCAACACCTATTGATGAAACAGTTCCACCATCCAGATGACGAGAAGCGCTCGATTATTGTAATTCCTGAAGAATCACGCCATGATTGGTTATGCTGCGATCATGAACAAGCTCATGAGTTTTTCTTTGAAATGAGAGATGAGTTTAGAGCGAAACCCAGAGATCACCGGTTGTCGAAAAACTAAAAGCCCTAAAGCAAGTTAGGGCTTTTAAAATGTGAAAGAGCTATTTTTGTTCTCTCAATGGATTTTCCGGTTCTGCATTGGGTTTTTTCTCTGGCTTCACGCCCTTATACGAATCCTGATTGCCTTTATCATCATTAGATTCTTTTTGCGGATTTGATTCTTGCTCTGATTTATTGGTCATGTGTATCTCCTTTATCGATCCATTAAGAAATAAATATGACATCTGATCCTAAACATCAATATTATTTATGTTTCACATTCACTTTTTAGAAAAGCAAACTTTTCTGGAGGCGCTCTCACCTTTCACGACACTTGAAATTTAAATAATCAAATGAGCAGCGCTACCTGATTAGACAGCACAGCATGGAAATATCAGCTTAGGCGGGCATCGATTAAAAGAAAGTATCTGCCGATACATCAAAGCGCTCAGACAAGGCCTTGATATGACGGATATTCAGCTGACGTTTGCCATTCAATATTTCTGAAATTACTGATTGTGTCGCGACATCAGACAAGTCTGCTTGACTAAGCCCGTGTTGCTCCATCAACAAGGCCAAGGCCGTTCGTCCATCACCTTCTGGCATGGGTAGATGTTCATGCTCATACGCCGAAACCAGATCACCCAGTTGATGAATAAGCCCCATTAAAGGATGTGATTCATCATCACCGACAATGTCCAAAAGCTCATCTAGGGCTTCAGTTAGTGTATGAAAGTCATCCTCATTTTCCGGCTTGCTGAGCAATGGTGCAACATAACGCCAGTGATCAACGGCCTGTTTAATCATTGCATTCATTCTAACCTTCCTTCCAATGACCTTTATCATATTCATGGTGAGACAAGACATGGCGAATATAAACGCGTTTTGCCTGATACATCACCACAGCAATCAGCCGAAGCTTGTTTCCACCGATATCGAATACATGAAACTTTCCAACCTTATCTACTGCGGGAAAGAGTCTCTTCATTTCAGCAAAATCCTTAGGATAATTGGCCTTCATCAGTCGATACCAACCATCTAATGCCGTTCCAGCCTGTGGCCACTTTTGCGTTGCTTCAAGAATTCGAGCGTGGGTGATCACATGCATATATTTTATCGCATTTTGCTATATTTCTAGTATATATAAATTATCGCATTTTGCAATATATTCTTATCCGACTATTTTAGTTCTCAATTTTAATCATTTATCGGCATGTAATCCTATTTAAATCATGCTCTTATAAAGTATAGATTGTGACCCGTATCATTTAAATCCAGTTGAGTTCAATCGTTATCTTGGATTTTTATTATAAAAATTTCACCCACAAACAAAACCCCCGCCAAGTGATGATTGAACGGGGATTGAGCTTCATTAATACATCCGGTGAATTGGAACATTATTCAATATCTTTCAAGCAATCACGACACTCTTTCACCTCTTCATGATCACAGGTGTAATTGATTTCAGTCGCACCATGAAGGCCAAATAAACAAAATATAAACTGGATCATGCTTTTCTCCTGAATGTAACAAGCTTAATCAGTGATTAAGCTTGTATTGATTTTAAGACTCAATAACTCGATACGGAATAATCGGATCACGACCTGAGTAATAACTTAACCGCCTGAATACATTTCACAATTCAAGCAAAGTTAAGTTTTTGGCATTTAAGTTCGTGCAGGCTCTTCACTTTTAGTCTTTTGATCCTTCTTACAATGATCATTGCCCATCATATGACACATTTTTTCTTTGCAAGATTTAAAACAACAACCTACCATCACGCCCATGCCAAATGCACATATACATCTCATCATAGCTTTGCCCTGTCTTTTTATAAAAAGATATATATAAATACCATCTATTCATGTTTCACTCTTGAGAGAATTTTCAGGCTTTATGTTGTATATGAAAACTTATGTGAAAGAGAATAATTAAAGTAAAAAGCTCTCATTGAGCAATCCGTGTTTATAAACAAGAAAAAGCCTGCTTAACTCTCCTAAATTAAGCAGGCTTTATAATGTGCTGATTTTCTAATTATTTTCATTAAGTTCTTGGAATGAAGCCAAGATATCACTGGCCCAGCAGTCAATCTGTGTGTGATATATAGAGGCTATGTTTCTAAATGTGCAATAAGCGTTACTTTTCTTAATTGAATGGCTTTAATTTAGGCAAAATATATTTTATTCGTTAAATTTTATGCTTAAGAGAAAACAGATGGACACTTTAGATCAATATGCATAACAATAAATTTGTTCATTTTTTAGGATAAAATTCCCTGTTGCTGTACTGTATGTGAATATCAGGAATTTTTGACTTCTTCTAAAGTTGGTAGATGACTGCTTTCTTTTTGGCTATTTCTCTCTATAATTTTTGATATGACAAATAACAAGATTTTGACATCATGATAAATCGTATACTGATTACTTTATTGATAAGTCTGACAATAAGTGGCTGCCAAAAGCAGCAAGCCGACAGTTCAGCGGAACCTGATCAAGCCCTCAAAGCCCAATTTGAACAATCAGATAATCAACTCAGTGCTTATCTGGACAAACTAGATTCTTCCAGTATTAGTCCAGAAGAAAGAACACGCATACTCTGTGAACAATATCCTAAAGAATATAAAACTCGTTATATGCCGGCTTTATTAAAACTTATGCCTCAGGAATATACAGAAAAAGGACTGCTTACAGATTTAGACAATGCCTTAAGCTTTTATAAGCAGAAAGCCAATATCCAGTGTTAATTCATACTGATTAACGTCTATAACCAAATTTTTACCCTAAAAAAACCGCCTAATTCAGGCGGTTTTTTTATGAACGTACAGCTTAAACAGAATTAACGCTACAGTTTTGGCAGATCTTATGAATCATACCCACGCTGCTAGTTAATTCTATTATGGCTGCTAGTTCTGTTGATTATTCCAGATCTTGTTGAGATTGCTGGTTTTTTTGCTGATTACGCTGTGGCTGCTGTTGTTGCTGCTGATCGCGCTGTTGTTGGTTATTTTGTCCCTGCGGCTGTTGTTGCTGCTGGTTATTTTGTTGCTGGTTTGGGTTTTGCTGACGCTGTTGATCTTGCGTGCCTTGTTGGTTTTGCTGTTGTTGCTGTTTCTGTTGGTCTTGCTGTTGATTATTAGCCATGGTGTAACTCCTTACTATTTGCTTTAAATTAATTAAAAGCCGATAGAGTTTCGACTTAATATCTACTCTACGCATTTTTCAGAATTCTCTAACCTATAACCTGTTACAGATTAATTCAATGTAAAAAATGGTAAGCCAAGTAGTTGAAATCAAGATTAATAAGCAACATAAATTACTTTATCCAATAAAATAGACACATGATGAAAGATAATATGTTTCGAAATTTTTATTATTCAATAAAAGGAATAACTTAACCTGAGTAAAATATATAAAAAAGACATTTAAAATATTTTAAAAAATAACAATATATTATCAAGTAAAATATATTAAAAATCTATGCTCATGATATTTATGATTAAATTCAATAACTCAGCCTAAGTATTAATATTTTTAAAAATGGAATAAAACATGCAAAAGGTAATTTTTCTAAACAGTTTTTTAATAAACGAATATACGATACGTAACATTGAATCACGTATAACGACTAAGTTGTTTCCAATTTATCTTGACTTTAATAAAAGATATTTATCAATCAGACTGACATTAATTTTGGTAATTTTTTATTTTTAAAAAGCTTTTATTAACTTAATGTTAGCCAAATAATAAGCCTCTTAAAAAAAGAGGCTTATTCACTTTAAGGTTTATCTTAGATATTCACAACTTTAACAATAATCGTTTGGGTATCTTCCTGCTCTTCAGCCAGATGTAAACGTTTAAGCTCTTTGCTTTTTACTTTGAACTGTAAATTCTGATAAGAAATCGTGCTTGGAATCTGATCAAAATATTGACCATCAGCATCAATTTCTTCCTGAAATAATGGTGTACCCAATTGGTAGTCAAGACTTTTTAAGACTACATATTTTACTGTGGTTTTCATTCTAACGCCCTACTTTCACTAAGCACTTTATTTTTATTTTTACCACTGTTCAGCTTGAGAAGAAACCTCTATTTGAAAAAATAGTCTAAGCTTTAACCACTCAGGTTTTGTGATCAAATCAGTATCAAATTGTACTAATCCATGAAAAATTTTAACTTTCATAAAAATATAAATATACTCGGAGTTGAACGACAGAAAAAATCTGTCTAAATTAAGCTAAAACCACTCGGATCATAAAGAAAATATAGAGACTATGATAAAGACCTGTTGCAACTTACTCGAAGAGAAAAATATAAAAATTGCCTTTATTGAAAGTGCGAGCTCTGGATATCTATGTAGCCAGTTTTCCATCTGTAAAAGTGACGGCGCCGAAATTCTGGCTGGCGGATTGGTCTGCTACGATGTTGGTGTAAAAACTTCGGTATTAAACATTCCCCAGACTTTGATCAATAGTTACACTGCCGAATCCATGCCAGTTACTGTTGCCTTGGCAGAAGCGGGTAAAAAGATATTCCGGGATGCAGACTGGATTATTGCCTGTACAGGTTTGCTTAAACCCGGTGGTAGTGCGACACCAGAGAAACCGGAAGGGACTTTTTTTGTAGCAATTAATGATGGTACTCAAGTGCATCAATTCCAGTATTATTTGAAAGGTACTCCACTCGAACGTCTGAATAAACTGTCTGCCGTGGTTGCACACGATATGATTAATCTACTCAATCATTAATCTAGTTTTATAATTACGCCGCAACAAGCTTCATTATTTCTACTGTATTTTAAGATAGATTAGCATGATCAAATGCTAATCTATTTTTTGCGGGTAGAATAACCATGAATATTAAAACTGCGCTGTTTCTGCTCCCTCTTGGCTTGCCCAGTCTGGCTTTTGCTACGGTCGGTGGCCCACAAAATATTGAAATTCTAGGCTATGAAGTCAAAGAGCAAAAGCTCTATGTCATGCGTCATTACCTTGATGGTCGTGGGCGCTTGCCACAGCTGTATTATTATAATTTTAAATCCGCAAAACCGAATCAGTTGATTCAGGTCAACTCCTTATATATCAATCCAAAAACCAAACGTATTGATTATGACCAAGACAGTCGCAAGTTTGATCAGGACATTGCCAAAATCAAAAAGCGTTTAGTTCCGCTGAGTCCGATTCAAAGTTCAAAGCCACAACTTAAAATGTTAAAAACCACAACAGGGACGGCAGCTGCCTGGTACGATCCACAAGAAAAAGTGCCAAAATGGACTTATCAATATCAAGTAAAGTCTGGCTCACAAAAAAGTCCGACTCATCAAGCGATCAGTTATCAGCAAGGTCTAAAAATTAGCCAGGCCTATAAAGTTCCTAAACAGAATAAAACGCTGGTGACAGTCAAGTATTTGGGGATTCCTTTTGAAACAGGCTATAGCATTGAAGATCCAGTCCTGTTAAGTCGATAAAAAATAAGGTCTCGATTGAGACCTTATTTTTTATTCAAGATATTAATAAATATTAAGCCGCTGTAGAACGCTCGGCGATCGGTACTACTTTACGCAGTTCAGGCCCAGTATAATCCGCGCTTGGACGGATAATACGGTTGTCTGCACGCTGTTCCATCACATGTGCTGCCCAACCTGTGACACGTGACATGACAAAAATCGGGGTAAACAGCTTGGTTGGAATGCCCATAAAGTGATAAGCCGAAGCATGGAAGAAATCGGCATTACAGAATAATTTCTTCTCACGCCACATCACTTCTTCGCAGCGCACTGAGACCGGATACAGTACCGTATCACCGACATCTTTGGCTAAACGCTCAGACCAGATTTTGATGATGCCATTACGCGGATCATTGTCTTTATAAATCGCATGACCGAAGCCCATAATTTTTTCTTTACGTTCCAGCATGCCCAGCATTTCACGTTCAGCTTCTTCAGGCGAAGTCCAGTTTTCGATCATATCCATTGCAGCTTCGTTAGCACCGCCATGTAGAGGGCCACGCAAGGAACCGATTGCACCGGTAATACAAGAATGCATGTCAGATAAAGTCGATGCACATACACGCGCCGTAAAGGTCGAAGCATTAAATTCATGCTCTGCATATAGAATCAGAGAAACATTCATCACCTGTTCATGCAGTTCATTTGGCTTTTCGCCACGTAATAAATGCAGGAACTGTGCACCGATTGAATCATCATCGGTATTTTCTTCAATACGTACACCGTCATGACTATAACGATACCAGTAACAGATAATTGCCGGTAAAGTGGCAAGAATACGGTCTGCAATATCCTGTTGCTGTTCAAAAGACAGTTCAGTTTCAAGATTGCCCAGCATCGATACGCCAGTACGCATCACATCCATCGGATGAGAATCGGCAGGAATACGCTCTAGCACTTCTTTTAAGGCTTGAGGTAGCGTGCGCAAAGATTTTAATTTGGCTTTATAGGCAACTAACTGCTCTGAAGTTGGCAGTTCGCCAAAGAAAATCAGATAAGCCACTTCTTCAAACTGGCAATGTTCAGCCAGATCCTGTACGTCATAACCGCGATAGGTCAGACCTGCGCCACTTTTGCCTACAGTTGAGAGTGAAGTTTTCCCTGCCACTTGTCCACGCAATCCTGCGCCGGTGAGTACTTTTCCTTCAGCCATTTTTTTAATTCTCCTGTTTAAACAGTTTATCTAATGTGTCTTCGAAGCTGTGATAATCTAAAAATTCGTAGAGTTCTTTGCGTTGCTGCATAATATCCAGCACATTCACCTGAGTGCCGTGTTCACGCACCGAACGCATCACTTCAAGGGCTGCCTTTTGCATGGCACGTGTCGCTGATAATGGATACAGCACCATGCCAATACCCTGCTCTGCCAACTCATTTACCGTATAATACGGTGTATCACCAAATTCGGTAATATTTGCCAAGACTGGCACACCAACTGCATCGCATACGGTGCGATACATGGTGATATCGGTCATCGCTTCGGCAAAAATTGCATCTGCACCCGCTTCAACACAGGCACAAGCACGATCAATCACCGCTTGCAGGCCTTCTTTTTGTAGCGCATCGGTACGCGCCATGACCACAAAGTTTGCATCGGTTTTCGCATCGACCGCCGCTTTAATACGATCGACCATTTCCTGCTGTGACACGATTTCTTTATTTGGACGATGACCACAACGCTTTTGTGCCACCTGATCTTCAATATGCACCGCGGCTGCACCAGCTGCAATCATCTGTTTGATCGTGCGAGCAATATTTAATGCACCGCCCCAACCGGTATCGATATCGACCAATAAAGGTGTATCAACACGTTCTGTAATCCTGCGTACATCTTCCAGAACATTATCCAGACTGGTCATGCCCAGGTCAGGCAAACCATAAGAATAATTCGCGACACCCGCACCTGATAAATAAATGGCTTTATAACCGACTTGTTTGGCCATCATGGCAGCATAGGCATTTACCGTACCCATAATTTGCAATGGTTTCTCGACTTCAAGTGCTTGTCTAAATCTTAGACCTGCAGACATTTGTTCTGTCATCTTCCTTTTCCACAGTCTTGGCTATAATTATTGAAACTCGAGTATACTCATTTGGCTTGCTCATTCCACAATCTGATAGAACAAATACTCTAAAACTTTAGTCAAATTTTTAAGTTTTACTTTACCTAATCCGGCAAATACTGCGCTTATGCGGTGCAATTATGAAATATGTACATATATTTGCTATGATGGCGTTTCAATCTTTATTGACATGTTGATGTATTATCTCCTATGCAAGACCTCGTCCTAGAACCGCTCGCCAAAGACCTGCCGCAGACCAAACGTGGTCATGAGCGCTGTATTGCGCTGCTGAACAGTGCAACCGAGCTGTTTCTGGAACGGGGTTATGATGCTGTGTCTCTCGATGATATTGTTCAGCACGCAGGTGGCTCCAAGGCCTCCATTTATAAATACTTTGGCAATAAAGAAGGCTTGTTTAAGGCCATCTGTGATTATCGTCGTATCAAGTTTTTTGAAGATATCAGCATTCCGATCGAACTGATGGCACTGGATTTTCGTAGTTATCTGGTTCACACCTTGCTGAATTTTTATCATCAGATCATGCAACCTGAAAACTCAGCCTTCATGCGTCTGGTTCTGGAACAGAGTCAGCGTAATCCAGAACTTGCTCAGCATATCCATGAGCGAGGCCCGGTGCATGTGCAAAGTGCCATTGCTACGGCTTTAGAACAGGCAGATGCGCAAGGTTTATTGCATTGTGAAAATCCGCAATATTCGGCTCAGCTATATTTTGGTATTTTGCGTAATCTGGAATGGCGCATCCTGATGGGAATTTCCATACAAGAAGATGATCAGGAAATCGACAAATACATCAGTTATTGTGTGGATCGCTTTTTAGACGGTCATCAAAAAGTCTAGTTTTTTTGCATTTTTCATTGCTTATAGTATATTAGCCGATTCCGTATTTTTTCTTAAACTAACCAACAACTGATTGTTGATCGAGTTTTTCGGCAATTATTGTGGAGTAACGAATGGCTCTCCGTCACTTTCTCACCTTACGCGATTTATCAACTTTAGAACTTAACCAGATTTTGCAACGCGCAATTGAGCTTAAGCGCAAACAGCATAACAATGAAGTGTTCCAACCATTTGTTGGTAAAGTGATGGGCATGATTTTTGAGAAATCGAGTACCCGTACGCGTGTTTCGTTTGAAGCTGGCATGAGCCAATTTGGTGGTAGCGCAATTTTCCTGTCTTCTCGCGATACCCAGTTAGGCCGCGGTGAACCGATTGAAGATTCTGCACGCGTGATTTCAAGCATGCTAGATATCGTGATGATCCGTACTTTCGGTCATGATATCGTGGAACGTTTTGCATCTTATTCAAAAGTTCCTGTGATTAATGCTTTAACAGATGATCACCATCCTTGCCAGTTACTTGCTGACATGCAGACCTATGTAGAGCAACGCGGCTCAATCGAAGGTAAAACTGTTGCCTGGATCGGTGATGGCAACAACATGTGTAATTCATATATTGAAGCAGCACACATGTGGGGCTTTAATCTGAAAATTGCAGCGCCAAAAGGTTATGAACCACAAGAAAAATTCCTGTCTGAATTTGCGCATTGTGTTGAACTGGTCGATACCGCTGAAGATGCAGCCGTGAATGCTGACCTGATTGTGACTGACGTTTGGGCAAGCATGGGCCAAGAAGAAGAACAAAAAATCCGTGAGAAAGCATTTGCAGACTATCAAGTGAATGAACGCCTGATGGATCTTGCGCATCCGGATTGTTTGTTTATGCACTGCTTACCTGCGCACCGCGGCGAAGAAATTTCAGAAAACTTGCTTGACCATAAAAATGCCGTGGTTTGGGATGAAGCTGAAAATCGCTTGCACGCACAGAAAGCCCTGGTTGAATTCCTGATTAATGAAAATCTGAAAAAAGACTAAATTAAAAGCTGAATCTTCACAAATTAAGCACCAATCTCTGGTGCTTTTTTTGTCTCAGCTCTTATAATCATGATTGAAATGGAATAAAAAGTGATGTTATACAATGCAAAAAAAATATTGGGCTTTGGCACTATTGGTAGGTTTTAGCAGTACCACCTTCTCCGTTCATGCTTCTGAATTTGATCAATATCTTCAGGAAAAAAATATTATTGACAGCAAATTTAAAATTCAGAAAAAAGCTGAACTGAATGAATTACTCGCAGTACTGAGTGCAGAAGATTCCAGAACCTTACCTTTACAGATCGATCAGAATACAATTATTGAACAATTACAGTTAAGTGCCAATAAAACCACATTGAAAGGTTTAATCACCACACCGGATTTTAGCCAATTTGAAAAAGATCTGGGCCGCAAAGAAGTGATGAAAATGATCCGTAATAATCTGCTCAATAATTGCGAGATTTTCTTTGAGCATCGCTATCAGATTGAAAACCCATACAAGGTCGAGCTCAGCCTGAGCTCGCAAACACAAACCTATAAAACTGATATTTCCCAGAAAGATTGCAAATTGAAATAGTCTAAAGAAATAAGATATTGGCTTTTATTCAGGATTAAAACATCAAGAAAACAAAGAGGTCGCTATAGCTGCCTCTTTTTGATGAGGTTTGCTGTTATATCCTGCTAACGCACCAAACCTTGCGGCTGTAGAATTATAATCAGTGCCCCCAGTATTACTACCATCCCGCCAAGCAAATCCCAACGTGACAGTGTGACTTGATCAACGAAGCGCAACCACATTAGCGCCGAAAAAATATAGATGCCACCATAAGCGGCATAAATCCGTCCAGAAGCAGCCGGATGCAAGGTGAGTAGCCAGACGAAAGCCGCCAAAGCCAGAGCTGTTGGAATCCACAACCAGTGACTTCTTCCCTGATTTAAAATCAGGTAGGGAAAATAACAGCCTAAAATTTCCATCAATGCCGTGACCAGAAACAGGCAAAAAGTGGTGAGCAGCTTGGTAATTTGAATATCCATGATTTGTCTTTTGAACTGTATGAATGAATTTGATGATTTAAAATATGAGTGCATGAAAAAACCCGTGCTTGCACGGGTTTTATTTTTTCATATTGATTAAGCAGGTTCAGCAGTCTGGTCTTCAAAGACTTCAAGTTTTAAGCCAACAGCTTTACCATTTTCTTTCTTCACCGACACTGCAACATTACCGCCATTTTCAGCCAGTTCACCAAACAGGATCATTTCTGCCAATGGTTTTTTCAGGTGTTCCTGAATCAGACGCTGCATTGGGCGCGCGCCCATTAAACGGTCATAGCCTTGCTCTGACATCCATTCACGCGCACTCTGATCCACTTCCAGCATGACTTTCTTATCATCCAGTTGCGCTTGAAGTTCGGTCAGGAATTTATCCACGACATTTTCAATGATGCTGCTTGGCAATGCCTTGAACTGAATCACGCCGTCAAGACGGTTACGGAATTCCGGAGAGAAGGCTTTCTTCATCGCTTCCTGGTTATCGTTGCTATTGTCCTGTTCCATAAAGCCAATGCTAATACGTGAAATACTTTCAGCACCAATATTGGTGGTGAGTACCAAGACCACGTTACGGAAATCCGATTTACGTCCGTTATTGTCGGTCAAGGAACCATGATCCATAATCTGCAATAACAGGTTAAAGACATCTGGATGCGCTTTTTCGATCTCATCAAGCAATAGCACACAATGTGGATTTTTATGAATCGCATCAGTCAACAAACCACCCTGATCAAAACCGACATAGCCCGGAGGTGCACCGATTAAACGCGACACTGCGTGGCGTTCCATGTACTCGGACATATCAAAGCGAACCAGCTCTACGCCCATCTGCTTAGCCAGCTGCTTGGTCACTTCGGTTTTACCGACACCGGTTGGGCCAGCAAAAACAAAGCTGCCCACAGGTTTATCTGGAGATTTCAAACCGGCACGAGACAGTTTAATGGCAGACGCTAAAGCTTCGATCGCTTCATCCTGACCAAAGACCACCCGTTTCAGATCGCGCTCAAGATTTTCCAGTACGCTCTTGTCATCTTTAGAGACCGTTTTTGGTGGTATACGCGCAATTTTCGACACGATATCTTCGATGTTTTCTACCGTGATCAAACTGTCATCTTGTTCAGCTTTTAAACGGCGCTGCGCACCTGCTTCATCAATCACGTCAATGGCTTTATCTGGCAAGAAACGGTCATTGATGAACTTCGCAGAAAGTTCAACCGCAGATACCAATGCCTGATCGTCATATTGCACATGATGGAAATCTTCAAACTTGGATTTCAGGCCACGTAGGATATCAATGGTTTCAGAAATAGATGGCTCATTCACATCGATTTTCTGGAAACGGCGTGACAAAGCATGATCTTTCTCAAAAACCTGACGGTATTCCTGAAAAGTGGTTGAACCAATGCAACGTAAAGTGCCATTGGCCAATGCAGGCTTGATCAGATTCGATGCATCCATGGTGCTGCCCATACTGGAGCCTGCACCAATAATCATGTGAATTTCATCAATAAACAGCACAGCTTCAGGTTTCTTTTTCAGCGCATTTAAAAGCTGTTTCAGGCGTTTTTCAAAGTCACCACGGTATTTTGTTCCGGCAACCAATGCTCCAATATCCAGACTGAAAATTTCAGCATTTTCGAGTGGTTTTGGCGCTTTACCATTAACGATCAACCATGCCAAACCTTCTGCAATCGAGGTTTTACCGACCCCCGGATCACCGACAAGAAGTGGGTTGTTTTTACGGCGGCGGCACAGAATTTGAGCGGCACGTTCAATTTCTTTTTCACGACCAATCAGTGGATCGGTCTTGCCTTTTTGCGCTTCGATATTGAGATTCGTCGTATACAGTTCAAGCGGACCTGAACTGGCTGAAGATGCAGACTCACCATCGAGGTCTTCAATTTCTTCTTCACCCTGTACTTCTTCTTTACGCGTACCATGAGACAGGTACTGAGTTAGCGTAAGGCGATTAATTTGATGACGTTTCAATAGATAGACGGCAAATGAGTCACGCTCAGAATACATCGCAACCAGAATATCAGCACCTTCTACAGTCCGATCACCACCGCTAGATTGCACGTGAAAAATCGCGCGCTGCAAGATCCGGTCAAAACTTTCTGTTGGGTGTGGTGCCTGATCACTATTTTCACCAAGCTTAGGGGTATGCTGTTCTACGTATTCTTCTAATTCCTTGCGCAACACGATAATGTCTGCGCCACATGCTTTAAGCGCATTTACGGCAGAGTCATTGTCAAGCAAGGCTAATAATAAATGTTCTACGGTCAGGAACTCATGTCTCTTTTGACGAGCCATGCTGACAGCCAAACGTAGTGATACTTCTAATTGACGACTGAGCATGTAACCCCCTTAATCTTTAGGCTCTATTTGGCAAAGTAATGGATGACCTTGTGATCGAGCATAATTATTGACTTGGTTCGCTTTGGTTTCCGCAATGTCTCGAGGATAAACCCCAGCTACACCCTTTCCTTCATAATGTACAGTTAGCATTACTTGTGTAGCTTGGTCAAGATTCATTGCAAAGTATTGTTGTAAAATTTCAATTACAAATTCCATCGGGGTATAGTCGTCGTTCATTAAAACGACAGCATATAAGGGCGGACGTTTCAGTTCTGGCGGTGCAGTCTGCACAGCAAGGTCAGAATCATCACCTTCCAAAGGTTCATTTCCTAAACGCGGGCTGATATGCCAATCAACAATTCCAGATTCATAAAAAGAATTTTTGATATCACTTAAACACATTTGACGTTTATTGCTTGGCATAAGATTTATATTTCACACTTAATTTGCATTTGCTTCGGTTTTCGGAATTTCTGACAAGGCGGCAGACTGATTTTCAACTGCTTTGCCCTGTTCCCAGCTAAAACGACGGATCACCGGTTTGGCACCGCTGAGACGTATCTCAATAAATTCTGGCTTAAAGCCTTTTGGCATGCTCCAGCGACCTGTTAAACGCTCATAATTTTCAAAATTAAAGTTTTTGTCTTCCAGTGGCACCACCAGAATTTCAGTCCCTTTAATCAAGCGTAATTCAATACTCCCGGAGGCACGACTTTTGCCCGGACTAACTTGAACCAGATCAATCTGATATTCAAAGGCATTATCAGGCAAAGGCTTAATCGACAGGTTTTGCACGGCCAAAGCCAAACCGCCACGCTGACGTAAGACCTCGCGATAAATGGTTCCGACACTTTCAGCCTGCACCTGTTCATCACGCGCCTTGGTCATGGCCAGATAGAGATCATTGGCATTACTCACCGCCAGATCACGCTCCTGAACCGCAGTATTCAGATTCTTATTTAATGTTTCCAGACTGGCTTTTTGTGTCTGTACCACATCGACCAGTTGCTCTGCATCTGCATCATAACCCGCCGCAGTCAAACCCTGACGGTGTCCTACGGTATATCCGAGCACACCACTGCTCAAGATCAATACAGCCGCACCAATGACCAAGGGCGTATTACCTTTCATCAAAGATTTTTTTGCAGCTGGTTCCTGAGGAATGGTCGTATTTGACTCGTTATTCGGCATTTTGATCTCTTGTTTGCTTTATTCAAGACACACATTTAAATCCAAATCTAAATGTGTGTGAAGTTCTAATACGTTTCTTATGGTAATAAACCAATATTATTTAAGCCAGCATCTTCGGCAAATCCGAACATCAGGTTCATGTTTTGTACGGCCTGACCTGCTGCACCTTTCACCAAGTTATCCTGTACAACCAGGACTACCAGCTTGGTCGGTTGCGGCTTGTACAAGGCTATACGCAACTGATTGGCACCACGCACTGAACGGGTTTCTGGTGAGCTGCCTGCTGGCATGACATCGACAAAAGTTTCATTGGCATAGAACTGTTCATACAATGCCTGTAAATCTGCTGCTTGTCCTGCTTCAGTGAGATCGATGTAGATGGTCGACAACATACCACGGATCATTGGCACCAAATGCGGAACAAATAAAATGTGATCAAACACATCTTTTTGACCTGAGATATTTTCCAGGGCTTCGACAATTTCAGGGTGATGGCGGTGACCTGCTACGCCATAGGCTTTAAAGTTATCGGCATTTTCAGTATAGATGCCGCCCAAGCTTGCTTTACGACCTGCACCCGACACACCTGATTTCGCATCAATAATAATGCTTTCAGGTTTCACTAATGCGTCACTTGATGTTAATACTGGCGCCAGACCTAACTGAACCGTGGTTGGATAACAACCCGGGTTTCCAACTACATTGGCCTGTTTAATTTGTTCACGATTCAATTCAGATAAACCGTAAACAGAGTCTTTTAACAGTTCTGGACAAGTATGTTGCATGCCATACCATTTTTCAAACTGTTGCAGATCTTGTAAACGGAAATCTGCCGCCAGGTCAATGACTTTGGTCTTTGCAGCCACAAGCGCTTCGGCATGTTTCATTGCAACACCATGCGGCGTTGCAAAAAACACGACATCACATTTTTTAAGTTCATCGATATTTAAATCTGAATATTGAAGATCGGTATGTCCGCGTAAACTTGGGAACATGTCATCTACACGGCGACCATTTTCGGTACGTGATGTTAGTACATTCACCTGTACATTTGGGTGTCGTAGCAAAAGACGCAACAATTCAACGCCTGTATAACCTGTACCACCGACAATACCAACAGTAATCACGATCACTACCTCAAATCAAAGTTTCCATTTCGTAACTGCGTAGTATGACAGGAAGTTGAGGTTTTCTAAACTGTTTCAGCGGGGATTACTGGTTTTTTATAAGTACTGAAGACAATTTTAAAATTAAAGAGAGATGGAAAAGTAATATCTATATTGCTTAGGCTATTTTAAGCCTTTATTTCCCTCTCATTCTCTATTCAGTTCAATTTTAAGCTTCCCACCAATATGGCAACGGCGTATTTTTTAGCATTTTCCGATGCTGCTGAAAATGCGGATCATATTTGGCCACTTCCGCCCAAAAAAGTGAACTATGATCAAAATATTGGGTATGTGCCAGTTCATGTACCGCGACATAACGGGTAATTTCTTCGGGAAATAGCACCAAAGCACTATTCAGCATAATGTCATGCTGAGCAGAACAACTGCCCCAGCGGGTTTTGGGCTGTCGAATATTGCACTTCTTAAAAGGCAGATTGCATTGCTGTGAGACAAGATTTAAATATAGGGGAAGCTGGTCTTTGGCATAGCTGATGACAAAGGCTTTTAAATATTCCTCAGGATGTCGATCACTGACACAGAGCTGTAACTTCTCAGAATCAAAAACAAAGTTATGTTTCTGGCTTTGATAATAAATCTGAACTGGCACGTTTAAATTAAACAACTGTAGCTCAGTTGGTAGCGTTCGGTCTATTTTTTGGACTTTTTCCTGCTGCGATTGCCAGGTTTTAATCAGCCATTGTTCTGATTGTTTTAAAAATTCTTGAACTTGGCGCTGTGTACAAAACTGCGGCACAGTTAATTTAATTTGCGTCGGCTCTACACGCAGTCTCAAGCGTGTTGCGCGTAATTTTCGAGTGATTTGGATTTCAGGGAGGTTTGGAATCATATTTTATTGATTTTATTTTTAATCCTCCCTAACCCTCCTTTTTTCAAAGAGGGGCTTTTAAAAGTCTCCCTTCTTGCACTTGTTTTAAAGCAGTGCTTTAAAACTTCGCTCAGGGAGATTTAGGGGGATTTAATTTATAAAATTAAAGGATTAAACCGCAGTACGTTCTTCAATACCATCATTGGTTGCCACAATTGCGATGTCCGCTTTATTAATCGCAAAAATTCCGTTACAGACCACGCCAGGAATATTGTTAAGCGTTTTTTCAAGCTCGAGTGCATTTAAGATATTCAGATTATGCACATCTAAAATCACATTACCATTGTCAGTCACGACACCTTCACGATATGCAGGATCACCGCCCAGAGAGACAATTTTACGTGCAACCGCAGAACGTGCCATAGGAATTACTTCAACTGGCAGTGGGAAATCGCGTCCTAATTGTCCGACCCATTTTGAATCATCCACGATACACACAAATTTTTTCGCAATCGATGCCACAATTTTTTCACGTGTCAGTGCTGCACCACCACCTTTGATCATATGCAAATGACGATCAATTTCATCTGCGCCGTCGACATAAGCATCTAGTCCGCCGACAGAGTTCATATCGACCACTTCAATGCCTAACTTCTTAAGACGTTGCGCCGTTGCTTCAGAACTTGCCACAGCCGCTTCTAACTGAAGTTCTGGCAATAAATCGATTAAAAAGTTAACCGTACTTCCGGTACCTACGCCTAAAATGCCGCCTTTTGGTAAGTGTTTCAGAGCAGCACGGGCCGCTGCTTGTTTTTTCTCATCTTGGGTTGCATATAGACTCATGGCTTCACTCAACTATTTTGGACTTTTGCAGTATTTTCGAACCGCAAAGCGGTATGGTTTGTTACAATAAGCGCCTATTTTAAACTGTTAGATGGAAAATTAACATGCTGTCTCGTTTGGTTCGACAAATATTACAAGCAACGGTCTACGATGTTGCAATCGAAACTCCACTCGAAGCAGCGCCACGAATTAGCGAACGACTCAATAATAACATCCGCTTTAAACGTGAAGATTTACAACCGGTTTTTTCATTCAAATTACGTGGTGCTTATAACCGCATTAGTCAATTGCCTAAATCTCAACTGGAACGTGGTGTCATCACAGCCTCAGCAGGCAACCATGCGCAAGGCGTGGCATTATCGGGTAAAAAATTGGGTATTCGCGCCATTATTGTAATGCCAAAAACAACACCAGATATTAAAGTCCAAGCGGTAAAACGCCTTGGGGGTGAAGTTGTTTTACATGGTGACTCATTCGACGTTGCCAACAAATATGCAATTCAACGCGCTCAAGAAGATGGCATGACTTTTATTCCGCCTTATGATGATGAGCTGGTGATGGCGGGTCAAGGTACCATTGCCAATGAAATCTTGCGTCAATGGCGCGATGTTGATTATGTATTTGTAGCGGTGGGTGGCGGTGGCCTGATCGCAGGTGTGGCCGCCTATCTGGGTGATGTTGCCCCGCATGTCAAAGTCATTCCGGTGGAATATGACGAATCCGCATGCTTAAAGGCAGCTTTAGAGGCCAACGAACGTGTCATTTTACCTTCTGTGGGTTTATTCGCTGACGGTACAGCCGTCGCACAAATTGGTGAAAAACCATTTGAAGTGATTCGCCTGCAAAAGTCAGATAATTCTGGCCCGATCGTAGAACCACATGTGGTACTGGTCAATACCGACGAAATTTGTGCAGCCATTAAAGATACTTATGACGAATGCCGCAGCATTGTCGAACCCTCAGGTGCTATGGCATTGGCCGGCATTAAAAAATATGTCGAAGAACATAAAATCGAAGCTAAAAATATGGTGTCGATTGTGTGCGGCGCCAACATGAATTTCGACCGTTTACGTTATATCGCCGAACGTACCGAACTCGGTGAACGTAAAGAAGCGATTTTTGCCGTGACGATTCCAGAACAGAAAGGTTCATTCCTCAACTTCTGTCGCGCTTTGCAAGGTCGCAATATTACCGAATTTAATTACCGTGCCAGTGATGTCTCTGCTGCTCAAGTATTTGTTGGGATCAGCTTAAAAAATGGTGAAAAAGAACGTCAGGAAATTTATGAAACGCTAAAATTCCAGTATGACGTCGATGACCTGTCTGATGATGAAGTGGCAAAACTGCATATTCGTTACCTGATTGGTGGTCATGCCGATATTGAAAATGAACGCCTGTTCCGGGTGGAATTTCCAGAACGTCCTGGTGCTTTATTAATGTTCCTGGAACGTCTTGGCCCAACGCATAACATTACCCTGTTCCATTACCGTAACCACGGCGCTGCGGAAGGGCGTGTTCTGGTGGGTCTGGAGGCGACCGATGCGCAGCAGAATCCGGATGGCTTGATTGAAACCCTTGAAACCATTACATATCCATATCAGGAAATTACCAATAATCTGGGCTATCAGCGCTTCCTGAAGTAATTGTTAAAATATAGACCGCCTTTCGAGGCGGTTTTTTATGTGCAACTCAAAATCATGATCATACTATTTATCTCGGCAGAGCTTGCTGAATAGCAGCGCAATTTTTACGAAATTCTCTTACACTAAAATTGAGATGTAATAAAAATAGTTAGGACAATATTCATGGCATTATTTGCAGTGATTGGGCTGGGTAGTTTTGGTGCGACTGTGGCCACGCAACTGATCAGTCTGAATCATGAAGTGATCGGAATCGATCTGAATAAAAAATATGTAGAAAATATTTCTGATCAACTGACCCATGCTGTAATTGCCGATGCAACCGATGAGCATGTGCTGGATGAACTGAATGTGCAGCGTTGTGATGCCGTAGTCGTGGCGATCGGAGAAGATATTGAAGCCAGTATTTTGTGTGTATTGCACCTGAAAAATATGGGCGTCAAAAAAATCTGGGTAAAAGCCAAATCCAAATCCCATCACATGATTCTGACCCATCTCAATGTCGAGAAAATCATTCATCCTGAAGAAGATATGGGCGTGCGTGTGGCTCAGTCTTTAAGCTACCCGATGGTCAGTCGTTATATGGCACTGGAAGATGATCATTATATTGTCAAAATTCAGATTCATGCCGATCATCATGCTACGCCGCTCAACCAACTGATGAAGCACGCGCCTGAAATCACCACCTTATTACATAAGCGCGGATCAGTGGTGCAATACCAGGTCGCATCCGACCTGATTCTGCAGGAAGGCGATATTCTTGTGGTTGAAGGATTACTGGAGCCTTTACGCCATCTCGCCAGATATTTTAAAGCGCTATGAAAAGTTCTGACTTAAAGCAACATAGAACCATTAATCTCAGCCCGCCGAGTTTATTGGCCTTGGGTTTTCTCGGATTAATCCTGATCGGTTCACTGCTACTGATGTTACCTATTGCCCATCAGGGTGATATCAGCTGGTTGCAAGCCATTTTCACGGCTACTTCTGCGGTGACCATTACCGGACTGTCCGTAGTGAATGTCGGTGAAGCCTATACGGTATTTGGCCAGATTGTCATTATGTTTCTGCTGCAATGCGGTGGATTGGGTTTTATGACCTTTGCCATTCTGGCAGTGATGAGTCTGGCACCCAAGATGGGGCTCAAACAGCAAGTCATGGCACAGGAATCGATTGGCCAGACCAGCCTGAAAAAAGTCAGTTTTACCATTAAAGCGGTATTTTTATATTCCCTGTTTTTTGAAGCTATCGGTACGCTGATTCTGACCTTGTCCTGGCTCAGAGAATATCCGTTCAGTGAAGCGCTCTTTTATGCTGCCTTTTATAGTGTGTCAGCGTTCAATAATGGTGGATTTTCACTTTTTCCCAATAGCTTGATGAGCTTTTCAGGGCAGTATCTGATCACCTTTACCATCAGTATGCTGTATATCATTGGTGGTATCGGCTTTCTGGTGCTGATGGATGTCAAGCAACATAGACGCTGGCGCAAGTTAAGTACCAATAGCAAGCTCATTCTTTCGACGATTCTGGGGCTCAATCTGAGTGCGTTTATTGTGCTATGGCTGCTCGAAGCCTCTAATCCGCAAACTTTGGGCCTGATGAGTCTAGGCGATCAAGCCGTGAATGCCTGGTTCCATGCCACTGTTCCCCGCTCTTCAGGCTTTAATAGCTTACCGATGGAGCAAATGAGTGATGCATCGACCCTCGTCACCATGTTTCTAATGTTTATTGGCGGCGGCTCCTTAAGTACGGCGGGCGGAATTAAAGTCGGCACGTTTATTATTGTATTAATTAGCGTAATCAGTTTTTTAAGACGTGAAGATGAAATCCGTCTGTTTAATCATTCTATTCCCGAAAAAACCACATTTAAGGCACTGGCCGTGGTCTGTATTACAGCTGCCTTAATTGTGATGGGCTTTATGAGTTTATTAATTCTGGAACCTGAACATGACTTTCTCGATCTGTTGTTTGAAGCCGTGTCAGCAGCCTGCACGGTCGGCTTGACCCGAGGAATAACCGAAGAGCTGCAACCTGCCAGTTTGATTATTTTGATGCTGTTAATGTTTGCAGGACGTTTAGGGCCACTGACTTTAGCTTATTTCATTGCTACCCCGAAAAAGAGCCGAATCAAACATCCGCCTTCAGAAATCCAGATTGGTTAAACCACCCAATAAAAAACCATGCCACAGCATGGTTTTTTATGTTAATTCTAAAATGATGAAGTCTGGAAACTTAGAACCAGTTCATTAAGGAAACACCCAAGCCCACATAAGTGGCACGATGGTTATAATCAATCAGACTTTCGCCATAGCCATCAAAAAGCTGGAATTGACCACGTAAACGGCCACTGATCGGGAATGACCAGTCGAACTGGACTGCACCACGATTGTCATCTCCGCCTTTTAAGGTATGACGCAGCATTAAAGAAAAATCATGCTCGTTATGACGATAAAAAGCCGTCATGTCGCCGCGTCCAATATAGTTCTTGATCTCGGGATTGTTATCGTCGTCACGATTCTCTTCAAAGCGATACCAAGGGCGAACCATCAGGGCAAAATTGTCTTTTTCAAAGCCCAGATTCAGCATGACGCGGTTCCAGCTACGCGACAACGGGTCAGAACGGCCATTGGACTGATGATTAATGGTTAGTCCCAACATACGCCAGTTAAGACCAAAAAGGTCATAATTGGTACGCAAAACAAAACTTGCTTCGGGTTCATAATTGGTTTCACGAAACGGACGTGACTCTTCCGAGTTATAGACCTGCCAACGTGAAGACTGAGTATAACCGAGCCAGAGATCCCCATTATTCCCCAGAATATTTTCAACCGCCTTGGTCTTTAAAGACAGTTGAAACTTAGCTTCAGTCGAGGTGAGATTCTGTTTCTCTGTCTCTATATTGTTGGGATTTTCACTCTCGGGTAATTCATTTTTCTTTGAAGTCCAAAAACCGGGCATCAGATAAATTGGCTGATAAGAACGGATGTTCCAGGTACCCAGTTTACTTTCCGGAGACAATTCCCAGCGACTATCCAGCAAAGACAGATTTGGTGTCAGCTTTGATCCTTCAGAAGCATAAATATTAGAAACGGTTTGTCCCATTCTGGCTTTTAAATTATCAGGTTCAGGCGCAATTTCTACTGCTGCACGACGTTCAGAAACGATCACCGGCTTATCGATAATCGCTATTTTAAACAAGCTATCATAACAGGCCAGACGTTCTGCACTGATTTCCAGTGCTGCACAGGCTTCAGCCGTTGCCGGCATGGGACTATTCACCACTATTTTTTCTTCCGCATTCACTTGCGTCCCAACTGTACAGCCCAGCACAACGCTCAGCTGCAGAGTTGAGCGCCTAAACGAATTAAGCGCCATCCCTTATCCTCATTTTTTTATTTATAGAACTTGTTGAATTACAAAACCAAGCTGCTCCAGCGTTTCACGTTTTGCCACTGGCGCTACGACTGCCTTAGTAGCCTGCTGCTCAAGCAGATAAGTTTGTGCAACACGCTTTAAATCATCCAGTGTGACATTTAACAGACGTTCACGTAATTTCTTACGGAATGCTGGTGTACGCTGATGCAGATAGGCATAACATGCAGTGATTGCCTCGCCCGCTGGTGAACCCGGTTTATCCATACTGGCAATCAGACCCAGAATCGCTTCTTCCAGTTGATGCGGCTGTTGCGGCGCATTGAGTAACCACTGAATACTGGCATCAAAGTCCTGAAAGGTTTCTGCCAGACGCGGGTCACGGTAGCTGTAGAAACGGAATGAACAGGCATTGCCGTCATAGCTGGCACCACCGCCATAAGCACCACCTTTTTCACGGATTGCACTGTGCAGGAAGCCATTACGTAAATAACCCGCCAGCACCATCAAGGCAGCAGCATCAGGATGCGCCACTTCGACCGCCGGATAAGCAGCCGCGCAGAACTGGACATTGGCCTGAATTAACCAGGCTTCATGCTGATCATGCGTCACTTTTTCGATTTGAGTCAGTGCAACCGGTGCAGGATCAACCGCCAGTTTGTCCCAGACATTCTGGATTTCTTCAATCAAGCTATCAGATTGCGGCTCTTCACACACCAGCAGGAACTGCTTCGGGGCTTGCAACAAGACACGATGAATTCGTTTTAACTCGTCAATCAGCAGATCATATTCAGCCGGATCTTTTTCAATTTTAGAGACCAGCTCGATCAGCCAGTTTAATGCACCCAAACCAGTATTGTGATAATCACGCAATGCCAAGGCACTGTGCTGACGAGATGCAGATTGCATCGCATAGCTATGCCCCGAACCGGAAACACGTGACTGCCAACGTGTTTTACGCTGTTGTAACAGTTCAATAATACGGTCTTTTTCATCAAAACGCAGCTGTTCAAAACCGATCTTTAACAGACGAATGGCATCTAAATGATTCACCAGCGATTTGGTGGTCAGTGTCAGCCAAGCCGTGATCTTGTTTTTGTCATCGACTTTAGAGCGCAACGATGCGCCCATACCCAGACCGCCACTCACCGCAGTTTGCAGCTGCTGGAATTCTAGATAATCATATTCGCCCGCACCGACTTCGCCCATCAGGATCGACAGCAGGTTGAAATACGGCGACTGCACCACTTCATCCGGAATATTGACCAGAACCTGTTGGTAATAAATACCATTGGTACCGGCATGATACAGATTCAACGGTGTATCGACCTGATTACAGATAATCTCACGTAACTGGCCCTGAACCACCTGTAATTCCGCAGGTACATCTTCCAGGCCAACTTTTGGCAACAAGTTCAAATCATCCGGAGTATCCTGACGCACATTCAATGCTTCAGTCTGGGCAATAATTTCAGCTTTCTGCTCTTCGCTTAAATTCTTACCAATTTCAGCCAGACGTGCTTTTTCATCCGCCGCTTCTTTGGCTGATTTCGTTGCATCCGGAATCAGCGTCAGTTGGACACGATGCGGATTATCCAGCAAATATTCTTTAATCAGATTGGAGAGCCACATTGGATCTTGCAGTTCTTCTTTAACCGCAGCAATGGCAGAATCCACATCCCAGACTTCGACCGGATCGCGGTGATGAATCGCACTACCCAGACCGCTCAGAATCAGGCTCAGACCATAAGGCGTGCCATCGCCATTGATTTCACGCTGATGCAATTCAATCTGATGCAGGATTGCATCGACCATGTTCTGATCGACCGGTTTCGAGGCAACATCTTCCAGCACCTTGAACACACCATTTTTAAATTCTTCTGCATGTTCAGGATTTGAACCCTGCACCGCACAGTAGAAAGTCATCTCGAAATTAGAGTCATCCACGCCCATAAATGGACCGGTCGACTGGGCATAACCACAGGTTTCCAGATAATGACGCAATGGTGATGCAGAATCTTCAAGCAGAATCCCTTCGACTAAACGCATACCCAAACGCAGTTTAATATCACTGGCTTCAGGCAATAACCATGACAACACATGATAGGTCTTGTCCTGAAGATCTTCAGCATCGACTGCATAGCTGTCTGTAACGGTCAATGGTGCAGTCAAACGGGTTTCAGGCGTTGGATATAAAGTCTGACCTTTTTCAAATTTGGACAATGCCAGATTTTCAAACTGCTCTTGTAATTCAAAAGCGGTTTTATTGCCAAAGGTCATGAAGACTGCATTACTTGGATGGTAATGTGACTTATAGAAATCAACTAACTCTTGGTAAGTCAGGTCAGGAATGTCTTTAGGATCACCACCAGAATTATAATGATACGTGGTATGCGGATATAAATGATGCGCCAGCGTATGATAAAGCTGGTCTGAAGGCGAACTCATCGCCCCTTTCATTTCATTAAAGACCACGCCTTTATAGACTGGCTCGCCATTTTCCAATTCAATGCGAATGCCTTCCTGAGCAAAATCCAGTGGATTCAGGTTCGCTGCAAATGCCGCGTCCATATACACTTCAAGCAGGTTTTGAAAATCTTTGCTGTTTTGCGTTGCAAATGGATAAGCCGTCCAGTCTGCCGCAGTAAAAGCATTCATGAAGGTGTTCAATGAACGGCGGATCATCAGGAAGAATGGATCGCGCACCGGGAACTTTTCTGAACCACAAAGTGCCGTATGTTCCAGAATATGTGCTTCGCCTTTAGAATCCATCGGCTGGGTACGAAACGCCACCAGAAAGACATTTTCATCGTGATTGGTCGCCAGGTGATAATGTGTGGCACCAGTCACTTTATGTTTATATTCAGACACAAAAATGTCTAAAGCTTCAACATGTTGTTGACGTAACAACTGAAACGCAGGATGTACAGTTTGAGAAATGGTTTCAGTGACATCTACAGTCATGCGATCTCCTAATGCTTTAATTAAAATAACTAAGGACATTATAGCTTTAGTTATCTGAATTATTCACGTTGAAAACCGAGGATTTTGATCGAATTAAGTAAACTTGATCATTTGAAAATTAAATCATCAAATTTACTGGCTAAGTCTGGCTCAACAGCCGCAAGATCACGAAATCAAATATTTGAAGTAGTTATAACTTGGATTATTTTCCACAAATACATAATTCTGTTTTTGATAGAAGCTGGCAGCCAGTCGGGTATCTGTTTGCAGACATAAGGCCGAATAATGCGGAGCTGCCAACTGTTCCAGATAAGCCAGAAGCTGTTTACCGACCCCATGCAGCCGATATTTTGGATGGACATAAAAACGGCGCACACGACCAATCCGCTCTTCAATGCCATTATCGCCCCATTGCTGGTTTAGGCCACCACAGGCAATCAGTTTTTTGCCATCATGCGCGACCAGTAAATGTTCATTGGCTTGAGCAAAGCAGTTTTTACCGGTGCGATATTCTTCAATTAACTTATCCAACACATCTAAGCCTTCTTTACGCGCAAGGGTCGCTAGCGTTTCGACTTGGTCAGGAAGTTGTTCAACTTTTACAATTTTAATATCCATATACGCACACTATTTGAAATGATTGTGAAGAATGATCTTCGCAGAGCGACTTTAAAGTATCATGTCGAACGCGATATATCCTTATAAATAAAATTTGATGCTTAAATCAATGCTACAGCAACGTAGTGCATAAAAATAAGTCAAATCTTAGACCAAAGATAGTCACTGAACAAAATACAGTATTTTTGGAAAATATTTGAAAATGATTCAGCAAACTACAGCAATCCCAAGCAATCGTGTAAACTTGGCACTTTCATTTTTAATGTGATATTTGAACATGGCAAATGTTGATCTTTTTGCAATTGGTAATGCGCTGATTGACCAAGAATTTAAAGTGTCTGAAGACTTTTTAACTGCACATCACTTGCAAAAAGGCACCATGCAACTTACAGATGGTGATACTCAGGCCACGCTTTATCAAAATCTTCAAGCGACTCAAGTTTATAAGGGTCAGGCTTCAGGCGGTTCAGCAGCCAACACTACCGTGGCATTTTCTGCACTTGGCGGTTCTGCATTTTATGGTTGCCGTGTTGGTAATGATGAACTGGGGCAAATCTATCTGAAAGGTTTAAATGATGCAGGCATTCAGACCACAATCCAGTCGATCAGCGAAGGTGTAACGGGAACTTGTATGGTTCTGGTGAGTCCTGATTCTGAACGTACCATGCATACTTATCTAGGTATTACTGCTGAACTCACGGATCAACAAATTGATTTTAGTGCGCTAAATACTGCGAAATGGCTATATATCGAAGGTTATTTATCGACTTCTGAAACAGCACGCCATGCCGTCAAACAGGCACGTGAAATTGCCCGCGCTAACGGAGTTAAAATTGCTTTAACTTTATCGGATCCTGCCATGGTGCAATATGCGCGTGCCGGTCTGGATGAAATGATTGCAGAAGGTGTCGACCTGTTGCTGTGTAACCAGCAAGAAGCCCTGATGTATACAGAGACCGATAATATTGACGCGGCTCTAGTTAAGTTAAAAACACTCAGCCAACACGTTGTCATTACATTGTCAGCCGAGGGTGCACTTATTTCGGATCACGACAATACATTTAAAGTTCCTGGCCGTAAAGTGACTGCAGTAGATGCGAATGGTGCCGGTGATGCATTTGCCGGGGCTTTCTTGTATGCCTTGAATGCCAACCTAGGCCTTAAAACTGCGGCTGAACTGGCGATTTTAATTTCCAGTCAGGTGGTTTCGCAATTTGGCCCACGTTTAGCGATTGAAGACTATGCGGCATTATTACAAGACTTTCAGAAGGAATGTGCTTAATGTTTAAAATTTGTATGACCGAAGATATTCCAGAGCGTGAAGCCCGAGCTTTTGAACTGGAGAATGGGGATATTATTTTTATTACTCAGCGCGATGGAGCCTTTTATGCCTATCAAAACCTGTGTCCGCATTTGCAAGTCGAGCTGGAATTTCTGGAAAACCAGTTTTTGGATCGTGATCAGGAATTTATTGAATGTTCAACGCATGGTGCACTGTTTTTGGTAGAAAGTGGTGAATGTATTTCCGGGCCTTGCCAAGGTCAATCACTTGAAAAAGTAGAAATTACCGTGCATTCTGATGGTGGAATTTACCTCACAGAATAAGACTTAAAACGGACTTCACCATGCCTGCATTTTTTCTAGACTATAATCTGATGCCTTTTCATCTCAGTTTATTGGCGATTATTTTGTTTGGCGTGGTGAAAACCATTGGTTTCTATTTTGGACTCAGATCCAGCAGATTTTTGCAAAAAATTTCACCTTATAATTTTCAACAATTAGACCTGTTGAATGTCAAATTCTCCAAAACCCTAATTGTATTTTTCTTTCTGATGAATTTCAGCTTTGCTGGCTATGTTTTACAATTCCTGATCTATTCTCAGGAGTTTGAGTTTCTGCCGGCTTATTATCTGATTATTCCAGCTTTAATTATTGCCACTTTTTTTACGATTTTCATGATTCATTGCCTGGATCAGGTCATTCCACCCAAATATAAAAAGAATAATGTCAATTTGCTCGGCCGTCTGGCAACGATTTCAAGTGGCAATGCCCGCCCTGGATTTTCTGCTCAAGCGCGGGTTCGAGATGAATATGGACAACTGCATTATGTACAGGTAGAACCGGAATTTGGTGAACTGGGTTTTCAATCGCAAATTATTTTAATTCGCACCCGAAAATCTCATTATATTGCCAAAAAAATCTGCGACTCTAACCAGCTGTTTAGCCTGAACCTAGATTAGCGATTTTAAAGTCTGCATAGCATTAAAAAATCCCGACTCAAATCGGGATTTTTACATGATGGAATTTATTTTTTGAGAAGCCCTGAGACCATATTCAAGACATTTTGAATATCAGTATTGGCTTCCTGCTTACTGGTCTGTTCACCCTGTGGCGTAAGTGAGTCAATAATCTGCGGCAAAACTTGTGAAATTGCACTATACACATCCTGTTTAGGCGCATGAGTTTGCTGTGCAACTTCTTCAATTTCCTGATCATCAAACAGATTTTGTACCTGCTGCGGATCGACATTGGCATTTTCACCCGGGCCAGTCGACACCCAGTCATCAACCTGACTATTCAACCCCTGTCCTTTAAGCTTATCCAATGCACCCTGTAAACCACCCTGTTTTTGAATCCAGGCCAGTACCAGAGGTAGCACCGCAATCAATAAGGTTTTGCCAGTCGAACCTCCTCGCAATCCTGAACGGGGTTGAGCAGTACTTTGACGATTTGCCCCACCTAACTGACTGAGAACTGAACCTAAAATTGCACCCAAACCATTTTGTCGGGTCTGCTGGCCGGCTTGATTCTGCTGATTCTGATTGTGTTGACTCTGATCTTGTTGAGTCTGAGATTTATTCAAATGACCCAATACCGATCCCAGGATATCTGCCAGACCACCCTGCTGTGAAGATCGCTTTTGAGACTGCCCGCCACCCAATGCCTGCTTGGCCAATATTTCCACGATATTACTCAGATTCGTCATGCTCTATATCCTGTATGCATCATAGTTACAGAATACGGTCTGTCCTCATATTGTCTAGGCAGGATTGTGTTAATATTTGCAATTAAGCAGGCACAGGCTTACCAGCGAAATTTATCCCAGTTTTCCGGATTGGCCCAGAACTTGGAGTTAAACCAGTCGGGCACATGCTTATAGGTTAAAATATTAAACTGCCACAGCGCAAAATCCGCTCCGTGCGTGGTCTTGTCAATCAGCTGGGTAAACCCCAAAGCTCTCAATAGTTTTTCATCTTGCAGCCGACTGATCACCACCAGACGTTTAGCAAATAAATCACGCAATTTCACCAAGATTCGACTCATGATCTGTTCAGACAAATGTTCGGTTTCTATCGTATCCAGCATTACCACAGCCAGGTCATAACGTTGCTGAAAAGGCAGATTTAAAAAGCCAGATACGCTAAAATAGTGCCATTGAATAGATGGCTGAAACTGGACTTGCCTTAAGTCCTGCCCAATACAAATAGCAGTATGAATTGGCTGTTCCTGTGCGAAATCGTCTAGCATTGAAGTAATGACATTCTGCTCAGCCATAACTGCATCCTTATGATTTAAGTGAGTAATCTTTATGGAACTTCAGGGCATTTGCCATAAAATGCATGTCGGCCTCAAAGACCTTAGTGTAACTGATCAACAGATACAGCGGGCAAATGTTGAGTATAAATTAATTCTGGATCGTGCAGAAATCGATCTTCCATTTAATTTGGGCCAAGACATCGAGATTGAATGGACAGGGAAAATTTATTGCGTATCTTGTGGCAATAAAACCTCAAAATCTTTCTCGCAAGGTCACTGTTTTAAATGTTTTAAGACCAATGCTTCATGTGATATGTGCATCATGAAGCCAGAAACCTGTCATTATCATTTAGGCACTTGCCGCGAAGATGAATTTGCCCAGAATGTCTGCTTTCAACCGCATATTGTCTATCTAGCCAATTCCAGTGCATTAAAGGTCGGGATTACCCGTACCAGCCAAATGCCGACCCGCTGGCTGGATCAGGGCGCAACCCAAGCCCTGCCGATTATGAAAGTTGGCTCACGTCGCCTCTCTGGCAAATTGGAAGTCATGTTTGGTACGCAGGTCGCAGACAAAACAGACTGGCGCAAGCTGCTCAAAGGTGAAGCAGAACCACTGAATCTGATTGAAGTCCGTGAACAGCTGTTAGAAGAATTTGCACCTAAAATTCAAAGCATTCGTGAAGAATTTAATCAGAATCTTGAGTTTAATGAAAATATTGAAGTGCTTGAGCAGGAATTGGCACGCGAGTTTATTTATCCGGTCGAGCAATATCCAGAAAAGATTAAATCACATAATCTGGATAAAACTCCGGTGATTCGTGGCAAATTACAGGGTATTAAAGGTCAGTATTTAATTCTGGATACCGGTGTAATCAATATGCGTAAATATACCGGTTATGAACTGATTATTCGTGCTTAAACCCTCATTTGGCTAGAGCATAAAAAACCAGCCCGCAGGCTGGTTTTTTTATTCAAGATCGTCTTATTTGATTTTTGCCTGAGATTTCAGGTAGCGCGTATAGTCATCAAATTCTTGCTGACCACGAAGTTGCTGATACAACTTCACCAACTCACTACGTTGCTCTGCACTCAATACATCCACCGGGTTTTTCTTTACTTCTGATACCGCAACCACGACCAGCTCATTTGGCATTTTCGCTGTGGTCACTGACCAATGGCCTGCTTTTGGTGTCGGAAGACTAAAAGCGGCACGTTGTACATCACGTTTTAGCAAACCTTCAGCACGGGTATACACGCCAGCATCTTCAAAAATCAAAGCACCTTTGGCGACTGATGCAGCAGGTTTGGTTTTGAACTCATCCAGAGCTTTCTGAATTTTTGCTTTTGCCAAAGCAGCGGCTTTGTCTTCAATCAATTGAGCCTGAACACGCGGTTTCGCTTCTGCCAGTGTTTGTTCACCAGCTGCATGATAGTCACGCACCTTGATCCAGGCCACATCACCATTGGCCAACTGAATGCTTGATGAAGCATTACGATCACCATTTTTGACATCATCATTAAACAGTTTGACTTTAAGGTTGGCATCGCTCAACACTGGGTCACGGGTTGAAAGTTTTACTCCTTGGGCTTTCTGAACCTGCACGCCTTTCACTTCTTGTGTAACGACCTCCAGAGAATCACTTCCCACCACCATATCATTCAAGCTATTCACCGTATCGGAGAATGCATTGGATTTTTTAGCAGCCAAAACCTCTTCAGATAAACGTGCTTTTTGTGACTCAAAAGATGGCACAGCCACATCAGGTGATTGCACAGAAATAATATGATAGCCATAATCTGTTTTCACAGGAGCAGAGACCTGACCTGATTTTAAAGAGCTAACAGCCTGGTCAAATGTGCTACCAAATACGCCAGTTTCATAGACTGCAATTGCTCCGCCTTTAGACTTGGATTCAGGATCTTCAGAATATTGTGCTGCAGCCTGTGCAAAAGTGTTACCGGCTTTAATTTTCGCTGCCACTTCTGCAGCCAGTTTTTGTGCTTCAGCATCACTACGACTGTCCGCCGTAATCAAAATATGCTTCACCTCTGGTTTAACTGCCTGTTTTTGTGTCGCAACAAAGGCTGTATACGCTTCCTGAAGTTCAGCATCTGTCACTGCCAAACCCTGTGCTTGAATATCACTTGGCTTCAACACCACATAGTCTACATCGACACTGGTCGGCTGTGTAAACGATGCCTTGTGCTGTTCATAATAGGCAGCGACTTCAGCATCGCTGACTTTGACATCTTGTTTATAACTGTCCAGATTAATACTGGAAATATGAATATGACGTTGTTCAGTCTGTAAATCGGCAATTTGCTGCATTTCGACCGGACTCACCAGTGGATAGTCCAGGAATGTCGAAGACAGCATTTTCAGCGCATGATCTTTACGCAAACTTTCGACTAAAGCACGATTGGTCATGCCAATTGATTTAAGATAGTTCTCATATAAAGCATCAGAGAACTTACCATCTTGCTGGAAAGTCGGCTGCTGGGCAATCATCTGTACAATTTGCTGGTCACTCAGGCTGATGCCTAATTCTTCTGCCTGTTGTAGCAATAAGGTACGTGAAACCAAAGTATCCATGGCTTTCTGGTCAATGAAGCTTTGATTCAGCAAGGTTTCATCGCCATTGGCATAACTGAGATATTGTTCTTTAAATGATTTCGTCAGTGACTCTAATTCTTTTTGAGATATTTCAGTTCCGTTCACGGATTTTGCCGCATCAGAGCTCCCGCCGCTAAAATATCCTTCAATACCTACAAGCGCTAACGGGGTCAAAAACAGAACGAGTAAAACTTTACCCAACCAACCCTTAATAACTTTACGAAAAGCTTCCATAAGTATTCCAATATTTTATTTGCAAAGGATTTTAACCGAAAATACCCATTGAATGAATGTGTTAATCATCACAATTTATTTTATCAATAAAAAACGCGCCAAAGAAGGCGCGTTTCATCGCTGGGTAAGCTTAAGCTACAGCGTCTTTTAAGCCTTTACCCGCTTTGAAGCTAGGCACTTTGCTTGCTTTGATCTCAAGAGTAGCGCCAGTCTGTGGGTTACGGCCAGTACGTGCAGCACGTTCTTTTACACCGAAAGTACCAAAACCGACCAAAGTAACTGTATCACCCGCTTTTAAAGCTTCAGTAACAGAAGCAATTGTAGCATCTAAAGCTTTACCTGCGTCAGCCTTAGATAATCCCCCTTTCTCTGCAATTGCATCAATTAATTCTGATTTATTCATGAAGATTACGTCCTCTTAATATCGTTTATTTAAGGTTCAAGAATTTGTTTAACATGCCATAACGCCTTTATAGCAATGCTTTAGGTATAAACGCAATACTTAAGAACCTCTTTTTTTTCAAAAAATATGCGAAAAAAACATTGAATAATAAATAAAGTCATTTTATTTGTGTTTTTTTCGACAATTCTTCCTGCATTTTTTCTTGTTCCGCAGTCAACTGATCAACTTTGGCATGTAACTGAAGGATTAAACGTTCCAAATGTTGTACATCCTTGAGTGTGACTAATCCTATACGATTCAATGAGTGATGAACAGAGTTGTCGATCAGCTTTTCTACTTTATCTTTGGTCTCTGTGACCGACTCTTTGGCCTTTCCTGAGACCTTTTCTACAGTTTGATCTGCAATATCTGCAGTTTTAGACTCCAGTTCTTCTCCAACCTTGACCAGTGAGTCAAACAGTTTATTGCCTTCTTCTTCGGCACGTGAAAATGCTCCCAGTCCAGCCAGCCAGATCTGTTTGGTATATTTACGAAAATCAAGAGCCGATTTGCGCTCCGAGGCAGATTTGGACTTGGCTTTCATTGTTTTCTGGTTTAAAGCTTCAGCTGAGTCTTGTGCTGTTTTTGACTTGTCCATGTGCACGGCTCCTGTTTGTTTTCTGCTCAATTATTATAAATTATTCTACAAAATCACTGCATAATAGCAAATTTAGTACTTGATAGATTTGCTAAACTGTTCTACAAAGCAATTTATTTCAAGTCTAATTTGATTTAACCCTGAAATCTCTTCACAGGCAGGAAGCTTTTTCACTTTATATTTCAGGTAAGGATTGGTTGTATATGAGCGAATCGCAACAAAGTCAAAATCAACCGCATTTGTTGCTTACGATGACGTTAATTGTTTTAGAAACAATATTTACCTTCATTCTCAAGCATGATCGTGTCGTTGCATTACAAGCCAAGAAGTTTGTAGATGAAAATATCTCGATTAAAATCAATAGCTATATTCCATATTTCGACTTTTATGTGCAATTCACCACAAATGGTCTTTTATTTGACCATAAAGCACCGGGTCGCATTGTAGATCTGGATGTGCGTACCACACTTCCCGATCTGATCAAAATTTTTATTTTTGGCAATCGTCGTAGCATTCGTAGTATGCGCATTGATGGTCATCAGGTTTTGAAAGACGAATTTCGTGATTTATTAACAGTATTCAGCTTGCCAAAAGTATTAGCCGACTGGAAACACTGGCTGTCTGAAACACCCACTGATGAAACGGAAATTATTGCGTCCAAAAAGCGTATAGCACCACTCTTAAAGAAAATTGAAGAGCAGCGTTCCAAGATCAATACCTTGCAGGTAGAAGTCAAACAGTATAAAAACCGCCTGAAACGGATCGAACGCCGTCAAAAGCGCATTAATATTGTTTTTGGCCTGAGTAGCATACTTTTGATTACGTTATTAGTGTATAATTGGCTCAGTATCTAAATCTTTCATTATGAAAAAATTAAATCCCACTAAGGTCTACTAAAAATAACTTGACTAATTTAGTCGGGATTCTTAAAATCGACACATCTAGTCTAACCATGTGTATCGAATCATGCGCCTAACCACTCGCGGTCGCTACGCTGTGACTGCTCTACTTGATCTAGCTTTGCAGCCTTCTGAAAAAACGATTACGCTCGCCGAAATTGCGGCACGTCAAACTATTTCTGTTGCCTATCTTGAGCAGTTATTTGCGAAACTCAAGCGCCATGGCTTAGTTTCAAGTGTTCGTGGAGCAAATGGTGGATACCATTTAGCACGTAATGCAGATGAAATTACTGTGTTAGCAATTATCGAAGCTGTAAACGAAACAGTTGATGCGACTCGCTGTGACCATAAAGGCAACTGCCAGAATGGTGCGATGTGCTTGACTCATGATTTATGGCAGGAACTCTCCCACCACATTGCCGATTATTTAGCAAAAATCTCGCTTGCTGATCTGGTTGCACGTGACAATGTACAAACAGTGTCATTACGCCAAAATTCAGCACCCTTTGATTCAGCCCTTTTATCGGTTACAGGTATTTGACATGAAACGTCCGATTTATCTTGATTATGCAGCTACGACTCCGGTAGATCCTCAGGTTGCTGAACGTATGATGGAATGTTTAACATTCGAAGGTACCTTCGGTAATGCTGCATCTCGTTCACATGCTTATGGCTGGCAAGCAGAAGAAAAAGTTGAATATGCACGTGAACAGGTCGCTAATTTAATTAAAGCTGATCCACGTGAAATCGTATGGACTTCAGGTGCAACCGAATCAGACAACCTTGCGCTTAAAGGTGTGGCTCATTTCTATGCATCGAAAGGTAAACATATCATTACCTCTAAAATCGAACACAAGGCAATTTTAGATACGTGCCGTGAGTTAGAGTCTGAAGGTTTTGAGATTACCTATATTGAACCACAACCTCAAACCGGTTTAATTACTCCGGAAATGGTTCAAGCAGAAATTCGTCCAGATACGATTCTGGTTTCACTGATGATGGTGAACAACGAAATCGGTACGGTTACTGATGTTGCAGCGATTGGTGAAATCACTCGTGCCAACAAAATTTTCTTCCATGTCGATGCAGCACAAGCGGCAGGTAAAGTTGAAATTGATCTTTCAACTTTAAAAGTAGACCTGATGAGCTTCTCTGCGCACAAGATCTACGGCCCTAAAGGTATTGGTGCCCTGTTTGTACGTCGTAGCCCACGTGTACGCCTAAAAGCTGAAATGCATGGTGGCGGTCATGAACGTGGTATGCGTTCAGGTACGCTGGCAACGCATCAAATCGTGGGGATGGGTGAAGCATTCGAACTTGCAGGCAAGAATCTGGAAGCTGAACAAACCCGCTTACGTGTACTTCGCGACAAGCTTTGGAATGGCGTACAAGACCTTGAACAGGTGTTCTTGAATGGTCATCCTACACAAAACGTAGCGAACTACTTGAATATCAGCTTCAACTTTGTTGAAGGTGAATCACTGATGATGGCCTTGAAAGATGCTGCGGTATCTTCAGGTTCAGCATGTACCTCTGCAACACTGGAACCCTCTTATGTACTTCGTGCATTGGGTCTTTCAGACGAGCTTGCACACAGTTCGATCCGCTTCAGCTTTGGTAAATACACCACTGAAGAAGATATCGACCATGTATTGAGTATCACTAAAGCTGCTGTTGAGAAGTTACGTGAACTTTCTCCGCTTTGGGATATGTTTAAAGAAGGTATCGACCTTTCTAAAGTTGAATGGGCTGAACATTAATCTTCATCCTGAGATAGTGACCAATCGGTTGCTATCTCATTGAGAAAAGTTTTTTAACCCCCATATTTAATAATACTAAGGCTGACCCCGAGGTTTGGAGAAGCAACATGGCTTATAGCGAAAAAGTAATTGATCATTACGAAAACCCTCGTAATGTTGGCGTTTTAGATAAAAATGCTGAAAACGTTGGTACGGGTATGGTTGGTGCACCCGCATGTGGTGACGTGATGCGTTTACAGATTCAAGTCAACGATGCAGGCGTGATTGAAGAAGCACGTTTTAAAACTTATGGTTGTGGTTCAGCAATCGCATCAAGTTCTTTGGTGACTGAATGGCTTAAAGGTAAAACTTTGGATCAAGCTCAAGCAATCAAGAATATCGATATTGCAACTGAACTGGCACTTCCACCAGTAAAAGTACACTGCTCTGTTCTTGCAGAAGATGCAATCAAAGCAGCTGTAGAAGACTACCGTAACAAGAAAGTTAAAGCTTAATTGTTCCACGTTTTTAAATTTTAACGGAGTTTTCATGATCCATTTAACTAAAAATGCTGCAACTCATATCAGCAATTATTTAAAAAATCGCGGTAAGGGTGAAGGCATTCGCGTTGGTGTGAAAACTTCAGGCTGTTCTGGTCTGGCTTATGTACTCGAGTTCGTTGACGAAGTCGATACACATGACCAAGCATTTGAGCAGTTTGGGGTTAAAGTATTCATTGATCCGAAAAGTCTGGTTTATCTTGAAGGTATGGAGATGGACTATGTTAAAAACGGCTTGAACGAAGGCTTTGAATTTAACAACCCCAACAAAAAAGGCGAATGCGGTTGTGGTGAATCCTTCACTGTATAAACCCGGCAGTTATTCTCTTTTGACATTAAAACAGTGTGTTTCACACTGTTTTAATTGCATTTATACAGTTATTTTTGCACATTAATCGCGGACCTCATCTCCCATGAATCATTTTGAGCTGTTCAATCTTCCAGTAGCACTCGATATTGATTTGGCAACTTTAAAAACTGAATTTTTAAAGTTACAGCAACAATATCATCCCGATAAAGCTGAAGACAAAGATCAGGCCCTGATTAAATCAAGCGATATCAATCAGGCTTTTAAAGTTTTGTCAGCGGTCGATAGCCGTGCAGCGTATTTATTGTCCCTCAAGAAACAGGATTATCACTTAGATCAATCGATCAGTGATTTTGAATTCTTGCAGGACGCTCTGGAAATTCGTGAACAACTCGACGATGCCACCTCTGCTGAAGATTTAACTTCACTGAAAGTTGAAGTACAGCAATGGATTGACGGTCTGGTTCGTGAGTTTAAAATTGACTATACCGATGAAGACTGGGCTGAAGCACGCGATACAGTGCGTAAACTACGCTTCTTTGTTAAAGTCATGGCAGATATCGACAAGGCGGAAGACCGCTTCCTGGACGATGACAGCTTTGACCTTGATGATGATTTCTAATTTTTAATATTTAACGTGCAAAGGATGTAACACTATGGCTCTCTTGCAAATTGCAGAACCAGGTCAATCAAGTGCACCACATGAACACCGCATTGCGATTGGTATCGATTTAGGCACCACCCACTCTTTGGTTGCCACGGTTCTTTCAGGTAAAGCCAAAGCGCTGAATGACGAACAAGGTCGTGTGCTACTTCCTTCTATCGTGCATTATGCAGAACAGCAGACTCAATATGGTAATGAAGCCGCGCCTTTTATTACCAGCGATCCTAAAAATACCATCGTTTCAGTCAAGCGTTTCATGGGGCGCTCTCAAGCGGATATCAAATTCCAGCATCCTTATGCCTTGGTCGGCGAAGCGAATGAAATGCCGGCTTTTGAAACCGCACAAGGTCGTAAAACTCCGGTTGAAATTTCTGCAGAAATTTTAAAGCAGCTCAAAGATCGTGCTGAAGCAAGTCTGAAAAATCCGGTGAATGGTGCAGTGATTACCGTTCCAGCGTATTTTGATGAAGCACAGCGTCAGGCAACCCGAGATGCTGCCCAGCTTGCCGGTTTGAATGTTTTACGTTTATTGAATGAGCCAACCGCTGCTGCTGTGGCTTATGGCCTCGATCAGGAAAGCAACTTGAGTACAGATCGCAACTATGTGATTTATGACTTGGGTGGCGGTACTTTCGACGTTTCGATTTTGCGTTTTTCGCAAGGCGTGTTTGAAGTGCTTGCGACTGGTGGCCACACTGCCCTCGGTGGTGATGACCTGGACCGTTTAATTTTGAAATGGGCCAAGAAACAGCTAAACATCGAAACTTTAGATGATGCTGAATATGCACATTTTATTGTGGCAGCACGTAAGGCCAAAGAAGCTTTGTCTGATGCAGATTCAGTTCAACTCAAATTACTCGATCAAGTTTTAAACCTTGACCGTCCAACCTTTGAAGAAATCATTAAAGTTGCTTTGGACAAAACCATCAGCGTATGTAAACGTGTGATGCGTGATGCCAAGCTTGAACTGGATGACATTCAAAATGTGGTTCTGGTGGGTGGCTCAACCCGTTCTTATGCCGTACAAAAAGCAGTTGGTGACGTATTTAGCCAAGAACCGCTGTGCACGATTAACCCGGATGAAGTGGTTGCCATTGGCGCATCGATTACAGCAAACCAACTGATAGGCAACTCGACTGATGGTTCCTTATTACTGGATGTTACCCCACTGTCTTTAGGTTTAGAAACCATGGGCGGACTGGTGGAACGTCTGATTTCACGTAATACTGCCATTCCTGTAGCACGTCGTCAGGAATTTACTACCTATCAAGATGGCCAGACTGCCATGTTGATCCATGTGGTTCAAGGTGAACGTGATCTGGTTGAACATTGTCGTAGTCTGGGTCGTTTTGTCTTGCATGGCATTCCACCAATGACAGCCGGTCAGGCACGTATCGAAGTAACTTTCCAGGTCGATGCTGATGGTTTGTTGACGGTATCTGCCAAAGAAACAACATCTGGCGTGCATGCGCAAATTGATATTAAGCCATCTTATGGCTTATCCGGGGAAGATACTGAGCGCCTATTACTTGACGGTTATAAATTTGCCGAGGAAGATAAAAATCTGCGTCATTTGAATGAAACCAAAGTTGAAGCCCAGCGTGAGCTAGAAGCACTGGTTCAGGCACTAAAAGTAGATGCCGCTCTGTTGACTGAAGAGCAACTGGCAGCACTGCAAACTGCACAGGCACAACTTGAAACCGAGCTTCAAGGTTCAGACATCAAAGCGATTGAATCTGCAGTTGAACAGCTTAAAATACATAGTGATGCTTTTGCAGCAGCACGTATGAATCAACATATTGATGCCGCTCTTAAGGGCACTAAACTCGACGACTGGTCAAACTCAAACTAATTTAAGGTAACGACTATGCCACGTATTAAAGTTCTTCCACATGCGCAGATTTGCCCCGAAGGTGCTGAGTTTGAAGTCGAACACAATGCCAACCTGTGTGAAAGCCTGCTCAAAAATGGCATTAAAATCGAACATGCCTGCGATATGTCAGCTGCATGTACGACGTGCCACGTTGTGGTACGTCAAGGCTTCGACAGCCTCGAAGAAATGGATGATGTAGAAGCAGATTTACTGGATCGCGCTTGGGGTCTGGAACCTGATTCGCGTCTTTCTTGTCAGGTCACACTGGTCGATGAAGATCTGGAAATTGAAATTCCAAAATACACCATCAATCACGCTTCGGAAAATCATTAAGATTTTTCTTGAAAGATCATATAAAAAACCACGCTTAGACGTGGTTTTTTATATTTATGAGAATGATTAAATTACTTTGGAGTCTTTGAGTGATTCAAATTCGTCTTGTGGCTGGAGATGCTCAATCACTTCATCTTCAAGTTTAAGCTTGACGATGCCTTGAGAGTTGGTCAATTTCTGCTGAGTTTCAATGCGTTTAATCATTTTTTCCAGTACATGAATCAATTCTGGATATTCAAAGTTTTGTACTTCGTCCAGATTGAGCAGTAAATGAAAGCCTTTATATTCATAGTCGAACCAACGTTGATACTCAACTTTCTGCGATGCATATTTTTCCATTAGCTGCCAAGTTCTTACCGGTGCTTTAATGCCTTTCAAGAAAATTGGTTTCTTCGGCGCACATAAATAATCATTTTTGATCAGATTATGAGTATCTTCTGAAATCAGGATTTCATCCACTTCAGCTGCGCTCTGTAAGCGCGCTGCCAGATTGGCATCCCGTCCTACAATGGTATAGGCCATCCGATGCGTCGCACCATAATTCCCGACGTGGCAATAACCGGTCGAAATACCCATACGGATATGCAGTGGCGGATAACCCATTTTAATCCAGCGCTCACGCAGCAGTTTCATTTGCTGACGCATGGCAATCGCCATTTCCATACAGTTCTTGGCATCCTGCTCTACGCCTTCAGAGTTTGGATCACCAAAGAAAATCAGGATGGCATCACCCATAAATTTATCGACAGTCGCTTCATAATTTTTGGCGATTTCGGTCATATGCCGCAAATAATCATTGAGCAAGAATGCTAAATCATCTGGAATAAGCGTTTCAGACAGTTCTGTAAAGCCTTGAATATCCGAGAAGAAAATTGTTAACTTTTTACGTTTATATTCAATTTTCGCTTCAGATTCACCTTTCATGATGGATTGCCACAACTGCACAGGCGCATAACGACTCAGCTGATTGGCAAATTCCATATAACGGTTCATCTGTTCAAAATAATGATTTTTCTTCTGGGTCATATACTGCACACGACCACTCTGATAAAAACTTCCGACACCAAAATAGGTAATCAGGCAGATGAAGCCTAAAACCGTTAGTTCACTGCTTGTCGGTTCAAAATAAGTCCCAAAACCAAAGACCAGAATATTGGCCAGATAAAAAACGGTGATCCCGACCAGACTGGCCAGAGAAGCCATCATCAATGAAATTTTATTACTGATCGCGGTATAGAGTATTGCCACCAAACCCAGCAAGGACAATACCAAATCCAGCTGTACTGCGGCTAAAACCACTACAATGACAATAACATCAATCAGAAAAAGAACATTGCGCCGAATACGATAATCATGGCGATAGATCAACCAGCGCGACAGTTTCGAGCTAATCAATAAAATCAGGAATAAAAACACAGGAACAAAGAGCTGATACTGAGTATCCGGTTCAGTGTAATGAAAGACGACCAAAACCAGAGACAGCATGATATAGCCCATCAAGCGATGAAAATATTCAAACTGTTGTGGTTCTTTTTGAATCCAGTCGTCTAATTGCATTCAGTCACTCCCTGAAATCCGCAATCGTTCATAGATCTCGGAATACTTGGGGCTAATCAGTCCATACGCCAGTCAAATGGCATATCGCCTTGACCACGTAGCGCCAGCATGAGTGTTTGACGCATATGTGCCAATACTTCACTGCTATAAGGAACAGCTGGTGTACCCCAAACAGGCTTCGGCCATGCTACATCGTTCTGATAACGAACCACATGATGAAAATGCAATTGCGGAACCATATTGCCCAATGCCGCGACATTCATTTTATCCGCACGGAAAACACGTGCCAGCTGGCTTGATAACCAGCTTGATTCACGTAAAAACTGCTCTTGGTCAGCTTGGCTCAATTCATATAATTCAGAGACACCCGGCACACGTGGAATCAGGATCAGCCAGGGAAATTGCATATCATTCATCAAACGACATGTTGACAAAGGAAAGTCGCCTACAAAAAAAGTATCTTGAGCAAGTTGTGGATGCAAACTAAACATATCTTTATAAATGATGCAAAATTAGAATGATGGCTAATACTAACATATCCAACCGAAGCTGAATATTGAAAGCAATGGGTTTAAAGACAAATTCTCATGATTTGTTGCAAGGCGCATCACGAGAATTTGTTCGAACATTTCATTAAAAAATCTGGTTTATCATTCCTGAAAATTTCAATGAAAATGAAATGTATCATGAAGTTTTAAACTGATTTAGTCTAAATCAAATTAGCCCACTTCTTTCAATAGACTGTCCAGCAAATCCTGAATAAACTGAATCCGCTTTTGGTAATCTTCCAGCATGACCATGACCTTAAGACGTTGCCCGCCATTCATCCGGAAATAGGTTGGATGTTTCTGCATCATCTGGATAATGGTCATGGCCTGAACCGGGGTATCTGGCGCGAATTCCACATGCCCACCTTGAGCACTAATATCAATTTTGGTGATGCCAAGCTGCTCGGCTTTGAGACGAATCTGATGTACGGCAAAGAGCTGTTTGACCGGTTGTGGCGGTATGCCAAAACGGTCGATCAATTCCATCCGGATATTGTCCAGTTTTTCCTGAGTATCAGTATTACTGATACGCTTATAGAACAACAGACGCTGATGCACATCTCCGAGATAATCATCCGGAATGAGCGCTGGCATATGCAGGGTAATTTCTGCAGTCAATGACAAGGGTGCATCGAAGTTTGGGGTTTTACCTTTTTGAATGGCTTTGGTGGCTTTTTCCAGCATTTCCATATATAGGCTATAACCAATCGCCTGCATTGAACCGCTCTGCTGTTCACCGAGTAATTCACCTGCCCCGCGAATTTCCAGATCTTCGGTGGCCAGCATAAATCCGGCCCCCAAGGTCGAAGCACGCTGGATCGCATCCAGACGTTTTTCGGCATCGCCTTTTAAGGCTTTTAAAGACGGCACCATTAAATAGGCATAGGCCTGATGATGCGAGCGCCCGACTCGGCCACGGAGCTGATGTAATTGTGCCAGGCCCAGTTTGTCTGCACGTTCAATCAAAATGGTATTGGCATTCGGGACATCAATCCCGGTTTCAATAATGGTCGAACACACCAGAACATTGTATTCTTTATGATAGAACTGTTGCATGACCTGCTCCAGTTCACGTTCACGCATCTGCCCGTGGGCCACAATCACCCGCGCTTCCGGCACCAATGTACGGATATGCTCGGCGGCACGGTCAATCGTATCGACTTCATTGTGCAGGAAATAGACCTGACCACCACGCAACAGTTCACGCAGAATCGCTTCTTTAATGGTGTCATCGGTATGTTCTTGCACAAAGGTTTTCACCGCAAGACGGCGTGCCGGCGGTGTGGCAATAATCGATAGATCACGCATGCCACTAAAGGCCATATTTAGTGTACGCGGAATTGGAGTGGCTGTCAGGGTCAACATATCCACATCGGCACGCATCGCCTTGATCCGCTCCTTGTCACGTACTCCGAAGCGATGTTCTTCATCGACAATCATCAGGCCAAGATTTTTAAACTGGACATTTTCCTGCAAAATTTTATGCGTACCAATCACGATATCCACTTTGCCTTCAATCAGGTCGTCAATGGTCTTGGTATGTGCTTTGGAAGAACCGAAACGTGACAGCACTTCAATCCGGACCGGCCAATCGGCAAAGCGGTCTTTGAATGAATCATAGTGCTGCTGTGCCAGCAAGGTGGTCGGCACCAGAATCGCCACCTGCCGGTTATTCTGTACCGCAACAAATGCAGCACGCATCGCCACTTCCGTTTTACCAAAGCCGACATCACCACAGACCAGTCGATCCATCGGTTTGGCTTGTTGCATGTCATGCAGCGTGGCTTCAATCGCATTGGCCTGATCCAGTGTTTCTTCATAGGCAAAGCCACTAGCAAACTGCATGTACAGACTTTGATCAATTTCAAAACTGATGCCGGGTTTAGAGACACGGCGTGCCTGAATATGCAGCAACTCGGCCGCAACATCATGAATCTGTTCCAGCGCTTTATGTTTGGCTTTATTCCATGCATCTGTCCCGAGCTTATGCAATGGTGCCAGATCCGGATCACCACCGCTATATCGGCTGATTAAATGCAGATTGGTCACCGGCACATAGACTTTGGCCGCATCGGCATAATCCAGCTGCAAGAATTCATGATCCTGATCATCAATACTTAAGGTGACCAGACCGGCATAACGCCCCACTCCATAATCGATATGCACCACAGGCGCGCCCATGGTCAGTTCAGTCAGACTGCGGATCAGAAATTCTTCTGAAACTTCCTGCTGACGTTTACGGCGGCGTTGTACCACGCGATGTTCATAGAGCTGGTTTTCAGAAATAATGCTGACACGATCGGTCAGCACCAGACCACGCTCTAATGGCGCATTGGTAATCGCAATCGCATACAGGGAGGTGATAAAACTCTCAAAGTTATCAACCGTCGGAATATCACCCAGACTTGGTCGTAACGCATCTTTTAAGCTTTCACGGCGTCCGGCACTCTCGGCCACCAGCAGCACCGGATGATTGACCTGATCGATATATTTTTTGACTTCAATAAATGGTTTTTCACGTTTTGGATCGACAGGCAGACGTGGTGGCAACTGGGTATCGAGGTTCAACACGCCGGCTTTTTGGTCAAAAGGCGTTTGGGCGGCAATAATACGTGCAAATTGATTCAGCTGCTCCAGAACCTGATTGGTTTGAAAGAACAGGCTGTCTGGGGGTAGGATCGGCTGATCAACATTGTGACGGCGATCTTCATAACGGCGCACCACATCTTGCCAGAATTGGGTCAAACTCTCGTCTAAAGCCCGATCTGTAATGACAATGCCATTCTTTGGTAAGTACGAAATAAGTGAGCTTTGGTCTTGCATGGCCTCAGCACTGAAAAACAAGGGCAAATAAAACTCGATTCCCGGTGAAACAATGCCCTCGATCACATCTAGATAGATCGGGTTTTTCTTCGGATTGGCAGTCGGGAAAAATTCGGCATAGCGGTCACGGAACGTCGCACGGCCTTCCTTGAGCGGAAATTCCTGTGCCGGCAATACGGTAAACTGTTGCAAACTTTGTGTGGTGCGCTGAGTTTCGGAATCAAAAAATTTCAGGCTTTCAATTTCATCATCAAACAGGTCAATCCGAATCGGTGCTTCCTGCCCCGAGGCATAAATATCCATGATACTGCCGCGTACCGCAAACTCACCCGGATCATAAACCGTATCGACCAGATGATAACCGGCCTGAATCAGCTTTTTCTTCTGTTGTTCCAGATCGAATTTCTGTCCGACGTGAATATCAAAATGTTCACCCAAAATCCATGAAGTCGGTGCGACACGCTGTGCCAAGGTTGAGGCAGAAAGTAACAGCACGCCAGTTTTTGGCATATTGGATAAAATCGCCAGACGTTCCGAGACAATATCCTGGTGCGGAGACAGGCGGTCATAAGGCAAAATTTCCCAATCTGGAAAAATCGTGGGTTTAATCCCATAAAATTCCAGTTCACTTTCCAGTTGACCCAAATGCTGGTTATTGCGTGCAATCACAATAAATAAACGCGATTGCTGCTGCACGATTTCTTTGAGCAACAATGCCGTCGAGGAACCTTGCAGATTGCCTAACCAGCGTTTCTCGCCTGCTTTGAGTTGTGGTAAATTGAGTTGGGAAATTTCTTGTTGGAACATGGATATAGCTTTAAAGTCTAAATAACCTGAGGCTTATACTAGCACGATGATCTCAGGATATTTTGTTATTTTTATGCAGTCTTGCCACATCCATACGCTTCGATTTCAAGCCACTTTTAACACTTATTTTTTCTCTCGCAGAAAGTTACGATAATAATCATTTAACTTCTTGAGGATCATTTTAAATTGCAGCAGGTTCTCTTCGGTATTTCCCAAAGTCACATTAAAACGCTGATGGGCAATTTCCAGATCAATCTTTTCATTGATCAGCATCGCGGTGTCGTATAAAGCTTTTAAATCATCAAACTGTTTTAGACGGCGATTGGACAAATATTCTAAGCGTGCGGCCAGTTCCTGATTTAAGTCAATGCCATCCACGATATAACCTGTGCCTTCGACATGCTGGATATTCTGCTCGTCTAAATATAACTGTGCAGCAGTCGGTTTATTAGTTTTAAATAATGCACTGATTTTATCAAACATCGCCATTTACCCAGCCAAATAAAGTTCAGACCCTAGTCTAGATGAAAATGCCTCAAATCCACATATCGAACTTGAGGCAAATTGTCAAAATCACAACAATCAGTTGAGTTGAGCTGTTTCAAGACAATTTATGCTATCAAGAAACCTGTTCGAGCTGACTCTCTGCTACAGGTATTTCAGACACCAGATTTTCAAATGCAAAGATTTCTTCTAATTGTGTTTCGCTTAATAAACCGAGTTCCAATACCACTTGCGGCACGGTTTTATTTTCACGCATACATTGTTTACCAATTTCATCACATTTGGCATGCCCCAGAATCGGCTCAAGTAAGGTCACAATCCCGACACTGCGCATGACCGAACTTAAACAGATTTCTTCATTGGCCTGAATGCCAGCAATACATTTCTGATTCAGGGTTTGCATGCCTTGAGTCAACAATTGAATCGACTCATTCATGGTCAGGGCAATCACAGGTTCCATCACATTCAGTTGTAACTGCCCAGCTTCCGCTGCCATAGTAATGGTCAAATCATTACCGATGACCCGGAAGGCAATCTGATTGACCACTTCCGGAATCACAGGATTGATTTTTGCTGGCATAATCGATGAGCCTGCCTGCAATTCCGGTAAGCGAATTTCAGCCAGACCTGTACGTGGTCCCGAGCTAAGCAAGCGCAAGTCATTACAGATTTTGGACAGTTTCACTGCCAGGCGTTTTAAACTGCTCGACAAGATAATAAAGACACCACAATCACTGGTGGCCTCCACATAATCTTCTGCACCTTTTAAAGGCAGCCCCGTCAGGTGCGCCAAAGTTTCGACGACTCGCGTCGCATAACCTGGCGGCGTGTTTACCCCAGTCCCGATCGCTGTTGCACCTAAATTGACTTCCAGCAATAACTGGCGCATCTGCTCAATCAGTTTTAAATCTTCCTTTAATAAAGTCGCAAAAGCCCGGAATTCCTGCTCCATGGTCATCGGGACGGCATCTTGCAACTGGGTACGCCCCATCTTGATCACATACTGAAATTCGGCTGCCTTCGTATATAAACAGTCAATCAGTGCTTTCAGCACTGCCAATAATTCATTCAGGCTGCTATAAGTTGCCAAACGTAAAGCGGTTGGATAGACATCATTGGTCGATTGCGAAGTATTCACATGATCATTCGGATGCAGGATGTGATACTCACCTTTATGATGCCCCAAGATCTCTAAGGCGATATTGGCAATGACTTCATTGGCATTCATATTAATTGACGTACCAGCACCGCCCTGATAAGGATCAAGTGGAAAGGCCGCTTGCCAGTTTTCAGGATGCTGAATCAATTCATTACAGGCTTTTTGAATAGCAGTACTCGTCTGCTCGGATATTTTTTGAAAATGCAGGTTGGTCTGTGCCGAAGCTTTTTTGACCTGAGCCAATGCACGAATAAAATGTGATTGTTGCCCTATAGCCAATCCTGAAATCTGGAAATTTTCGATGGCACGTAAAGTGTGAATCCCATAATAGCTGTGTAATGGGATCTGTTTTTCCCCCAATAAGTCACGTTCAATGCGGGTCGGTTCGATTTGCAGCATATTGTCCACTAAAAAATACCTTGGCGATGCACCGTATTTGGTGTGGTCTCAATATGAGCAAACAAATACAGAGCGAATAGGAGGACTTTAACTTAAATTTGCTACGATTTATTACCAATACAGTAAAGCTGTGAGTTTTGTAAGATCATGTAAATAAAAAGCTAAAATTTAAATCTTTTAATCGCTTATCCTGAATTAGCTTGTTTTGCCTCAATCCAATACTTTATCTCTCGCTGTTAAGTGGCTTAACTTTCCTTAAGTTCCATCTAGTTAAATTGGTATTTACAATAAACATACATAAAAGCTGTGTAAATGTTACAGAGTGTAATTTTTAAACCGTGCTTGAATCACTGCCTTGTGATCTCCGTACAAAAAATCATCTGGAACGATGGTTTCCATATTTACAGGATGCCCTGCCTATGACTTATTTAAATCCGACCCTGATTACCTTCATGTTTTATATTATCGCCATGATTGCAATCGGTTTATATGCTTACCGTGCAACCTCCAATTTTGATGAATATATTTTAGGTGGACGTAGTCTGGGCAGTGTCGTTACAGCTCTTTCCGCAGGTGCATCAGATATGAGTGGCTGGCTGCTGATGGGTCTTCCGGGCGCAATTTACCTGTCTGGCCTGTCAGAAGCCTGGATTGCCATCGGCCTGATTATCGGAGCGTGGCTAAACTGGTTACTGGTGGCAGGTCGTCTACGGGCGCATACCGAATACCAGAATAACGCCCTGACCCTGCCAGATTATTTCACCAGCCGTTTTTCCGACCGCAAACGCATTTTACGGGTCTTGTCTGCCTTGGTGATTCTGGTGTTCTTTGCAATTTATTGTGCCTCGGGCATGGTCGCAGGTGCACGCCTGTTTGAAAGCCTGTTCGGCTGGAATTACACCACGGCGCTTATCATCGGTGCGATGGCGACAATTTTATATGTGTGTATTGGTGGTTTTCTGGCGATCAGCTGGACGGATACGTTTCAGGCCGGTTTGATGATCTTTGCACTGTTGCTGACCCCGATCATTACCTTCCTGGCCTTGGGTGACAATAGCCAGCAAGTGAGTGTCATCCTTGAATCTGCCCGTCCACATGCGTCCAGTATGCTTGAAGGCTTAAGCGTGGTGGCGATTATTTCCAGTCTGGCCTGGGGTTTGGGTTATTTTGGTCAACCGCATATTCTGGTGCGCTTCATGGCAGCAGATTCAGTGAAGACCATTCCTGCTGCACGCCGTATTGGCATGACCTGGATGATTCTGTGTCTAGGCGGCGCAGTGGCAGCTGGTTATATCGGGATTGCCTATTTCACCGTTAATCCAACATTCGCCTCGGTGGTGAACCAGAACCCTGAAACCGTGTTTATGGAATTGACTAAAATCCTGTTTAATCCATGGGTCGCTGGCATCGTACTTGCAGCTATCTTGGCGGCGATTATGAGCACCTTGAGCTGTCAGCTTCTGGTCTGTTCAACCACCCTGACTGAAGATTTATACAAGAGCTTCCTGCGCAAAAATGCCTCACAAAAAGAACTGATCTGGGTCGGTCGTGCTATGGTTTTAGTGATTGCGTTAATTGCGATTGCCTTGGCGATTAATCCGAACAGCAAGGTTTTAGGTCTGGTGGCTTATGCCTGGGCAGGCTTTGGTGCAGCATTTGGCCCCTTGATTATCTTGTCTCTGTTCTGGAAGCGTATGACCCTCAACGGCGCGATTGTCGGCATGCTGGTCGGTGCGGTGACGGTAATCGTCTGGAAAAACTATATGGGTGATACCGGCCTGTACGAGATTATTCCCGGTTTTATTCTGGCTACCCTGAGTATCGTGATTGTCAGCTTAGTGGATAAGGCACCGAATGATGATGTGGTACATCGTTTTGAAATGGCCAAAGCTGAATATCAAAAAGAAATGGCTGAAATGAAAAAATAGTCTGGATATTCAATACAATAAAAGGGACTTTCAAGTCCCTTTTGTGTTTTTTAGATTAGTCGTTAATACGCTACAAATTATTTAGATTTTCCCGGTATTTTTAGATGGATCTGCTGACTTTCTTTAATCACCTCCATCACCGGATAACTGCGTGTTTCCTTGATCCCAGGCAGTTGCCACAAGATTTGCCCGGAAATTTTACGGAATTCATCCATATTGGCGCAGCGGATTTTTACCACAAAATCAAAACCGCCACTGATCATATGACATTCAATAATTTCTGGAATCTGCCGGACTGCATGGGAAAACTCATCTAAAACATTCGGTGTGGTTTTATCCAGTAAAATCTCTACAAAAACCACAAAAGCGTTATTGAGCAGATTTGGATTCAGACGGGCTTCGTAGCCCAGAATATAGCCTTCTTTGCTCAGTTTCTGCACCCGTGCCAGTGCCGCGGTCGGCGATAAATTTACCAGTTCAGCCAGTTTAATATTGGATAATTTGGCATCGGATTGTAATAAACTCAGGATACGAATATCTATACGGTCTAGGCTTAAATAAGGAGGCTGCATTAGAATTATTCTCTAAAAAATGTAAAAACTATAGTGAGATATTCGTCAAATATTCTGTGATTATAGATTAAAACTCGTTAGCCCCGCTAGATCTGATTGCAGCAGTACAGGATGTCACTATGCCGACCACACTAAGCCCCACCTATGGTTCAGATGCCATGAAGCAGCCAAATTATATCGCCGAATTCAAAGATAAAAATGAATACGAACAACGTATCAACACTGCATGGCGCCGTGCGGAAACTGAATGCGTCGAAGAACTCTTGCTGCATAGTGAAATTTCCTCCGAACTCAGCAACAAGATTCAAGCGCTTGCCTTTGATCTGGCGCATTCCTTGCGTGAACGTAAAAGTTCAGGCGGTAAAGCAGGCATCGTACAAGGATTGTTACAGGAATTTTCCCTATCTTCTCAGGAAGGCATTGCCCTGATGTGTCTGGCCGAAGCCTTGCTGCGGATTCCAGACAAAGCCACGCGTGACCTGTTGATCCGCGACAAGATCAATCAGGGCAACTGGAAAGAACATCTCGGTCAAAGCCAGCTGATGTTTGTCAATGCCGCAGCCTGGGGCTTGATGCTGACGGGTAAATTAATGGAAACCCCACAGCAAAAAAGCCTGTCCAGTTTATTAACCGGCATGTTGGCGCGCAGTGGTCGCGGCATTATCCGTAAGGCTGTCGATGTTGCCATGCGCATGATGGGCGAACAGTTTGTGACGGGTGAAACCATTGATGAGGCGCTGAAAAATGCAGAACGTCTGGAAGAAAAAGGCTTTCGTTATTCCTATGACATGCTTGGTGAAGCAGCACTGACCGATCCGGATGCGGAACGCTATTATCAGGATTATCAGCAAGCGATTCATGCCATCGGGCAAGCCTCGCAGGATAAAGACGTTTATGATGGCCCGGGCATTTCCATCAAACTCTCTGCCCTGCATCCGCGTTATCAGCGCGCGCAGGTCGATCGGGTACAGGATGAACTGTATGGAAAAATGCTTAAACTCGCGGTCTTGGCGAAACAGTACAATATCGGTTTAAACATTGATGCCGAAGAAACTGATCGTCTGGAAATTTCCTTGCAACTGCTTGAACGCCTGTGTTTTGAGCCGCAATTACAAGACTGGAAAGGCATTGGCTTTGTGATTCAAGCCTATCAAAAACGCTGTTTCTATGTGGTAGATTATATTGTTGATCTGGCCAAACGTAGTCAGAAACGCCTGATGATTCGTCTGGTCAAAGGTGCCTATTGGGACAGCGAGATCAAGAAAGCACAGATTGAAGGCATGTCGGACTATCCGGTATTCACTCGTAAGGTGCATACCGATCTGTCTTATATCGCCTGTGCGCGTAAATTATTGGCTGAACCGGATTATATCTATCCGCAATTTGCCACGCATAATGCACAAACCGTGGCCACGATTTACCAACTGGCGCAACCTGAGCAGTATTATGCGGGTCAATATGAATTCCAGTGTCTGCATGGCATGGGCGAACCCTTGTATGAAAATGTGGTGGGCGACAAGTCAGCGAATAAGCTCGGTGTACCTTGTCGTATTTATGCGCCAGTCGGCAATCATGAAACCTTATTGGCTTATCTGGTGCGTCGTTTGCTGGAAAATGGCGCAAATACGTCTTTTGTCAACCGGATTGCCGACAAAACCCTAAATATCGAAGATTTGATTGAGAATCCACAACAAACGATTTTAAAAGCTGCACAGCAGGAAGTCATGATCGGTGCCAAGCATCCGCATATTCCTTATCCGCAAGATCTGTATGGCACACGTATTAACTCATCGGGTCTGGATCTCGCCAATGATGCAGAGCTGAGCGCCTTAAATGAAGTCGCTGCCAGCCTGAAAAACACACAATTTCAGGCAGCAGCCATGGGAACGGCGTTTACAGTGACCGACACAAGTAACGCAGTGCAAATCATCAATCCGGCACAACATCAGGATGTAGTCGGTACAGTCTATGAAGCGACTCAGGAACAGGCTGAAATTGCCTTAACGCAAGCTGTCAATGCACAAGGTTTCTGGGCCAATTTGCCAAAAAATGAGCGAGCAGCCTGCTTAAATAAAGCCGCGGATCTGATGGAACAGCGTTTGCTGACACTGATGGTGATTCTGTCCCGTGAGGCTGGCAAAACCTATGCCAATGCCATTGCCGAGGTCCGGGAGGCGGTAGATTTCTTGCGCTACTATGCCGGTCAGATGTTGGATTTAGCTGAAAATACACAGATTCAACCTTTGGGTACCGTACTGTGTATCAGTCCATGGAACTTCCCGTTGGCAATTTTTACCGGCCAGATTTCAGCAGCGCTGGTCGCGGGCAATACCGTTATTGCCAAACCGGCAGAACAGACCCCGCTGATTGCTGCACAAGCGGTGCAGATTTTATGGGAAGCGGGCATTCCGCAAGATGTCTTACAGCTCTTGCCGGGTCAAGGTGAAAGCATTGGTGCGCAGCTCAGTGCGGATTCACGCATTCAGGGCATTATGTTTACCGGCTCAACCGAGGTCGCCCAAATTCTACAAAAAACCGTTGCAGAACGGCTAAACCAGTTTGGAGAAAGCGTCACCCTGATTGCTGAAACCGGTGGTCAGAATGCCATGATTGTGGATTCATCCGCCCTGACCGAACAGGTGGTGCTGGATGTTGTGAGCTCTGCCTATGACAGTGCCGGTCAACGCTGTTCTGCCCTGCGTGTCCTCTGTGTGCAAGAAGATAATCTGGAGGCTGTGCGCAACATGCTCAAAGGTGCGATGCAACAGTTGCGCGTTGGCAATCCGGTCTTGCTTAAAACCGATATTGGTCCGGTGATTGATGCAGAAGCCCAACAAAATATCCAACAGCATATTGAGCAGATGCGCAGCAAAGGCCATAAAGTTTATCAGTTGATGTTTAATCAAGACCAGACTGAATTAACTCCAGGAACATTCATTGCACCAACCCTGATTGAACTGCCAAATCTGGATGATCTGGAACGTGAAGTATTTGGTCCGGTACTGCATCTGATCAGCTATAAATATGGCGAATTGGAACAGTTATTAGATCAGATCAACAGTAAGGGCTATGGCCTGACTATGGGTTTGCACACGCGCATTGATGAAACCATGCAAACCGTGATTGCGCGAGCAGAAGTCGGCAACCTGTATATCAACCGCAATATCGTTGGTGCTGTCGTGGGTGTCCAGCCATTTGGTGGTGAAGGCTTGTCCGGCACCGGCCCGAAAGCGGGTGGCCCGTTGTATATCTACCGTTTAATGCATCACGTATCCGAGAAAAAACTGGCTCAGCCTTATGCAGTTCAAGCGGAGCCAGCCCTTGTTGAAAATCACCTTGTTCAGGAGTTTAAAGCTTGGTTAGCTAAAACTTTCCCAACTTTATCTTTAAAAGCGCCTATGCAAATTGCGACTGGTCAAAGCTTTAGCCTGCAAGGCCCAACTGGTGAGGATAATCAGTACATCATCTTGCCACGAGAAAGTGTTTTATCCTTAGCACATACCGAGCAGGATCAGATTCAGCAAATTCTGGCGATTTTATCGGTTGGCAGTCGTCCTGCGGTACTGGCGGACAATACTTTTATGCTGAAATATTTACCAACGATGCCGGCCGCGGTCAGCAAGCAGTTTAAAGTGATCCGGAATATTGAAATAGGTGCATTTGGTGCCGTCCTGCATCATGGTGACACTGCTGAACTGATTGATTTGCAGAAACGCATTGCAGCCCGAAAAGGTCCAATTATTAGTGTTACTCATTGGAGTTCGGGAAACTACGATATTCCGGTCGAACGATTGGTGATTGAACGCGCCATCAGCATCAATACGGCGGCGGCAGGCGGCAATGCCAGTTTAATGACCATGGGTAATCTCTAAATAAGTCGAATAAATCCCGCATTTTTAGTTCAAATATTTCCTCTTTATGACCAAATTTTTCTCCTCAGAGTGTTTGGTCTTTTTTATGCAGTTTTTAAAGCCGTTCTACCAGAATAGGCTTAGGCAGATCGGCAATTTTTTGCTACCATTTGCGCTTTAAAATATTTGCGATTTCTTACTGCATATGACCTCATCTTATCAGCAACAACTTGAAGCCAAAATTGAACGCATCAGCGCTCAGTTTGCCGAATATCAACCACCTGCTTTAGAAGTATTCCAGTCTCCTGAAAAATATTTCCGCATGCGTGCTGAATTCCGGATCTGGCATACTGAAGATGATCTGTTTTATGCCATGTTTGAACGTGACGAGAACAACAATAAAAAAGTGATTCGGATTGATGAGTTTCCAATTGCAGACCGCAGTATTAATGACTTGATGCCGCAACTACTGGCAGCATTCAAGGCAGATGCCAATCTGGGTCATCGCCTGTTTGAAGTACATTTTCTGGCGACTTTAAGTGGTCAGGTTCTGGTATCCCTAATTTATCACCGTAAACTGGATGAAAGCTGGGAACCAGCAGCAAAAGCGCTGGCGGAAAAACTCAACATCAAACTGATTGGTCGCAGCCGTGGCCAGAAATTTGTCCTGACTGATGAATATGTGGTGGAAGAACTGTCTGTTTTTGATCGTCGCTATAAATATAAGCAGATCGAAAGCAGCTTCACCCAGCCCAATGCACAAGTTTGTCAAAAAATGCTGGAATGGGCATGTGATGCAGCGGAACAATCAGATAAAGATTTGCTGGAACTCTACTGTGGTAATGGCAACTTCACTCTGCCGCTTTCAACCAAGTTCCGCCGTGTATTGGCCACTGAATTAGCCAAATCTTCAGTTTATGCAGCTGAGTGGAATATTGAGCAGAACCAGATTGAAAATATTCAGGTTGCGCGTCTGTCTGCCGAAGAATTCACTCAAGCTTATAATGGCGAACGTGTTTTCCGCCGCTTGCAGGAAGCACAAATCGATATTTCGACTTATGATTTTGATACGGTATTTGTCGATCCACCGCGTGCTGGGATTGATACTGAAACACTGAAGTTGTTACAACGTTTCCAGCGTATTATTTACATTTCTTGCAATCCAGACACATTGCATGACAATCTGAAACAGTTGTCTCAAACCCATAAAATCAGCAAATTCGCTATGTTTGATCAATTTCCATATACGCACCATGTAGAAACGGGCGTATTGTTAGAAAGAAGATAAAGAATTTGTTTCAATTTATTTTCTTGTTACAAAAAAGGAGTTTTTCGAAATTCCTTTTTTTATATCTTAAATCAATAACTTAATAACAAATTATCATTTGTACAGCTAAAAATATCGTTAGCTCTTTGAGCTTCAATCGGAAATTTTAAAGACTAACTGCTGCTTTTATCACATAGGTCCTATTGCTTTATTTATTTAATTGGCTATATTTCACTCTATGTTAGGTTGTTGTATGAAGGCTCTATGAGTTTTTGGCAAAAGTTGTTTTCTGTGGAACAACACAATGAACACAAGAATCAGATTGCTTGTGTAGAAAATGATTGCTCTTTCAAGACAAATGAACAGCTTCTTGAAGCTTTGTCTAAAGCAACTGATGAAGAGATCATCATCGGAATCAAAAAGGTTCTTGTATCACGCGGCTATAGCCGTAAGGAACTGAATGAACTTCAACACTTGCCCTTGCAGTAATCGGCAAAGGCTCTAGCCTGATCAAAAAAAGCACTTGTGTAACCAGGTGCTTTTTTTATATCTGTCGCTTTAATTACATTGAAGAAGAACCAAACTTAGAGAGTTCAATTGTATAAATCCGACTACACAACCTTCTGCCTTCTGTTGAGTAATTGGTAATAAATCTGAATACTTCTTCCTCTCACTTTTTCTGATTTTATTGAAATGTAAAAGTTAGCTTAGGCTATTTATAGGTGTTACTGAACAGATGTTCATCTGAATTCTGCCATACAGGTGATCAAGTCACTTGCTGCATACGCCTATTGCTTGTCTGCCTAAACTCAAGCAAAGCGTCGATTAATTTAGCAAAAGGCAGTACACTTGTTATTAAACTACAATGCTTTTTTAAATGGCTTAATTCTGATATGCAACAGACTAAACGGTTTCCCATAGGAGCGCACCTTATGGTTAAACATTTCGGTTATACCCATCATGGGATATACGCTGGACGTGGTCGTGTTATTCATTATTCGGGCTTTGCACATTTATTCAAGAAACGCCCCATTGAAATAACCTCTATTGAAAAATTCAGTCATGGCAAAGCGATTCATGTGCAACATTATGACTCGGCGAAATATAAAGGCCGTAAAGTTGTGCGTCGCATGCGTTCCAGAATGCATGAAAATAATTATCATCTGATTATCAATAATTGCGAACATCTGTGTACTTGGGCGATTACCGGCGTAGAAAGCAGCCCGCAAGTGATCTATATGATGAATCGCCTGACCACGATTGGTTATATCAGCTCGATGATGAGTTTCATGAACAGCATGTTCCTGACCCTGACCACGACGAGTTTTGCCTTGGCCTTGTACATCAAGAAGAAGCTTAGAGATAAAGCCAATCTGCGTTTGCAACAATACCGTGAATTGCAAGATCAGGCTAAAACGAAAGTGTCAGACCTGACTAATCTTAAACATCGTTAATTTAAAGCTCAGCCTGCCGATGATTTTTTGTTAGTAAGAAATTTTGAGTTCGGGTTTAAACTTTGATATTAAAAGGAACAGATCAGGTTAAATAACCTTTTTTGGCCTGAATCGCTTCAGGTAAACCTTTACCCAAAGAGCTTAAGGTTTCCCGTTCTACCAGTCGTACCATTGAATCGAGTGGCAGATCATTATCCTGTAGCCCAAAAGGCTCTTCTAGCTCAGCACTGAGCTCATCTAGGCCTAAGAGCATATAAGCAATCAACCCGACCAGAATCGGCGTCCACAGGCCCAGATTGGCCTGCAAACTAAAAGGTAAAATAAAACAGAACGAATACACTGCACGATGTAACAGTACCGAATAAGAAAATGGCAATGGCGTCGACAGTATCCGGTCACAACCGGCCTGAATATTGCCCAAGGCCACAGTATGCTGATTCAAATTGTTATAAATAATATCGCTGATGTTGCCCTGCTTATATTGCTGAACCAACTCCTTTTGCATCTGTTCCAGCACCCATTGTGAAGGATTGATTTGCACGAGCAACTGATCGAATGCCATATTTTCAAAATGCGTGGTTGTTTGGTAATGCTGAATACTTTGTACTTGCTGTCTGAGCCGGTCACGCAACAGATGGCTAAACAGCATCATGCGATATAACAAGACCTCGCGGGTCTGATCATCCAGCACATGGCTGTCCCGGCATAAATGACGTGTGGTGGCGATTAGCGCTCCCCAGAGCTTGCGCCCTTCCCACCAGCGCTCATAACATGCCGTATTTCTAAAGCTGAGAAAGATCGAAAGAATCACACCAAAAATGGTAAAGCCGATTGCGGGTACGGCAGGAAGATTCACAAAATGTGCCTGACTCAAATAGACCAGTAGGCCGGAAATAAAGACCACCAAGACTAAAGCCGGCAATACCTTAGGCAAAATTGTGCCCTGCCAGGCAAACAGTAAACCGATACTATTGTTTTTATCACGCACAATCATGGCATTTTCCCTGCTGTATTGAAAAAGCCCAACCGAAGTTGGGCTTTTAATATCTGATTTAAACCTGATTATTTGCCTGGCTTGAAACTGTCTTTCAAGTCAAGAATACGGTTAAATACTGGTTTCTTGCTATTATGATCGTATTGATCGGCAACGAAGTAACCTTCACGCTCAAACTGGAAGCGATCTTCCGGTTGAGCTTGCGCCAATGCCGGCTCAATCACGGCTTGAACCACCTTTAAGGATTCAGGGTTCAAGTTGGCCAGGAAGTCATCACCCACTTCAGGATCCGACTCAGTGAACAGACGTTCATAAATACGGACTTCGGCAGGCACACCTTTAGTCGCAGATACCCAGTGAACCACACCTTTCACCTTGCGGCCTTCAGGATTCTTACCCAAAGTTTCAGGATCAATCGAACATTTCAGCTCAACCACTTCACCATTTTCATCTTTAATGACTTCATCACATTTGATCACATAGGCATGACGTAAACGTACTTCACCACCTGGAATCAGACGTTTAAAGCCTTTTGGTGGTTCTTCCTCAAAGTCTTTACGGTCAATAAACAGCTCAGTGGTTAAAGGAATCACGCGCTCCCCCATATCCACGTTCGGATGACGTGAATGGGTCAGATCCATATCTGCTGGCAAGTTGCTTAAGGTCACTTTCAGTGGATTTAACACGGCCATACCACGCGCTGCAGTATTTTCCAGAGACTGGCGGATGCAATATTCCAGCATCGCGACATCGACAATACTACCATCCACTTTCGATACACCGACACGCTGACAGAAATCACGCAGACCTTCAGGTGTAAAACCACGGCGACGCATACCGACTACGGTCGGCATACGTGGATCGTCCCAACCATTCACATGAGCACCTTCAACCAGTTTACGTAATTTACGTTTCGAGGTGATGGTATAATCCACGTTCAAACGGCTAGATTCATACTGACGTGGCACAGATGGTGATTTAACCTTTGCCACCACCCAGTCATAGAACGGACGGTGATCCTGGAACTCTAATGTACAAAGCGAGTGAGTAATGCCTTCAATCGCATCAGACAATGGATGCGCATAGTCGTACATTGGATAAATTTTCCATGTATCGCCTGTCTGATGGTGCGCTGAATGCAAAATACGATACAAGATCGGATCACGCATATGTACGTTCGGTGAGGTCATATCGATTTTAGCGCGTAAAACAGCCTGACCTTCAGCATATTCACCGCTACGCATCTTCTCAAAACGTTCCAGATTCTCTGCAACAGTTGCATCACGTTGTGGCGAGTTCTTACCCGGCTCGACAAAATTACCGCGGTTTAAACGGATGTCTTCGGGGCTTTGTAAATCCACATAGGCATCACCCTGTTCAATCAGCTGAACCGCCCATGTATAAAGTTGATCAAAATAGCTCGATGCATAGCGCGGCTCGCCCTCCCACTGGAAGCCCAACCATTTCACATCATTGGCAATACCATCAACATATTCCTGTTCTTCAGCATCCGGATTGGTATCATCAAAACGAAGATTACACACCCCCTGGAATTCTTCAGCAATCCCAAAGTTCAAGCAAATTGCTTTCACATGGCCAATATGTAAGTAGCCATTTGGCTCAGGCGGAAAACGCGTGACGATCTGTTGGGTACGACCAGCGGCTAAATCATCCGTAATGACCTGACGTACAAAGTCCAAGCCCGGTTGTTGTTCTTGCTGCTGCACTGAATCGACTGCATTGTTCTTTTGGGTCGGGTTCTCGGGCAGAGATGTCACAACATCATTTGGCTTCATGATCAATCATTCACTTCTAAAGTTAAAAAGGGATTAACGAATATTTAATCGCACAGGTTGTACGCATATTCATTATCAAAGTTCCTTAGTTTAACTAGAGGTGAATAATCTCTCAACCGCTAACTATGGTATTTGATTTCAATTCACCCATTTTAAAAAATGAAAATACGGCGAGTTGCCTGAAACTAAAATATCAGTGCTTGTACAAGCAGTAAAATCATTAATTTACGCCAATTCAAAATAGGGTGCCTGATAGGGCAATATCTGAAATGCCTTGATAAATCAACGTATAAATAAGGTACTATTTTTATGCTTTTAACAAAGAAAATAATGTTTTTACTTGCCTAGTCGATTGTAGTTTGCTTATGCTTCACTCATTCAGAAAAAACCATGGCACTCGTCCATGATTAGGAGATTACACAATGAGTTTTCCTCAAGTCGAATTAAACACCAATAAAGGTCGTATTGTTCTTGAACTCAATGCTGAAAAAGCACCTAAAACAGTGGCTAACTTTTTAGAATATGTGCGTGACGGTTTTTATGACGGCGTAATTTTCCACCGTGTGATTGATGGTTTCATGATCCAGGGTGGTGGTATGGATGAAAACTTCAAAGAAAAAGCGACCCGTGATGCAATCGAAAATGAAGCAGACAATGGCTTAACTAACGATTTGGGCACAATTGCCATGGCGCGTACGCAAGCTCCACATTCTGCATCTGCTCAATTCTTCATTAACGTTGGCAACAACGCATTCCTTAACCATTCTGGTAAAACAGCACAAGGTTGGGGTTATGCAGTATTTGGTAAAGTGACTGACGGCATGGACATTGTCAACGAAATTAAAGGCGTTCGTACTGGCAACCGTGGCTACCACGCTGATGTTCCACTAGAAAATGTGGTTATTGAGTCTGCAAAAATCATTTCTGAATAAAAAACGTCCTCTCCGTTCTTTATGAGTTTTAAAGCGATGCTTTAAAACGGTGTAATGGAAAATCCCTCATATAAATGAGGGATCTAGAGAGGAATAAAAGGAAAAGATTCGTGACCTATCTGTTTATCTCAGATTTACATTTGTCACCTGATCACCCTCGACTTGTTCGGGGGTTTTTAGATTTATTGACCGAATATCAAGATCAAAATACCCGATTGTATATTTTGGGTGACTGGTTCAATGCCTGGATCGGTGATGACTATACAGCCCCATGGCTGGACGAAATTATCACTGCCTTAAAACAGTTTATTCAGGCTGGCAATCAGGTATATTTTCAGGCAGGCAACCGGGATTTTGTTCTCGGCAGCAAGTTTTTAGCTCAATTTGGCGGAAAGCTGCTTCCTGAGATAGACCAACTGAACATTGCAAGAACACGTTTTCGCCTGGAACATGGTGATGCACTGTGTACCGATGACATCGCTTATCAGCGCTTTAAAAAGATTATCCGGCATCCACTTCTGCTAGGCTTATTAAAGCGTACACCGCTGTCTTTCCGTAAAAAATTAGCCAATGGCTTTCGTCAGCAAAGTCATCAGGCGCAGCAGTTTAAAAGCTATGAAGTGATGGATGTTAATGATCAGGCCGTTGAGCTGGCATTACAAGACGTTGACGTATTGATCCATGGCCATACGCATCGCGCAGCCATTCATCCGCTAGGTCAGAAAAAAAGAATCGTACTGGGTGACTGGAAGGAAGACAGTGCCGAGATACTGGAAATTCAGGAAAACCAAGATTTCGAAAGCCTAAAACTAAAAAAGTGGCGATATTAATCGGCCACTTTTTTTAAGATATGTGTTTGCTTAGCACAGACGATAAAGCTTATTCACACCGGTATAGAAACTTTTACCATCAAGGTTAAACAGAATTTCTTCACCTGTTTGTAGCTGGATCATTTTTCCAACTTCTACCCAGATAAAACCATCCTGAGTGTTTTGCTTGCGCTTTAAAGGAACCAGTTTAACATTAATTTCGCCACCATTTACGGCTGTAGCGGTATGCCATTCATTTAATATATTCAAAATATTTACTCATAAAATGAGCTTTTTGTGACTGTACAAAGAGATTAAGAAAACCAAATTTGTATAATAATTCTGTAGTTACTAGATGTTATTCAAGCTCAAGCTTGAACCAAAAGTGAATCACAATTAGCTAGAAATAATAAAAGCGGGAACTATACCCACTCGAAGTGTTTATAAGTATACATGCTTATTTACTAGAAAGCAAACACACATTGTCATTACAAATAATGCCTGCCTGATTTTTAAAACAATGATTGTACAGAAATTTTATAAAGGTAATTGTTATTGATAGATATCACTTTTATAAAATAATTCATAGCTGCTACAAGGCCATTAAAACAGATAGCAGACATCAAAAGTCCAGTTCTGCTCTTCTCATCATTCAGGAAATAAGCACATTGAGCTTTATATTAGGTCAAAAAACAGACGATCATCTTGTTAGATTTGAATGAATAGATCATTGCAGACAAGTTTTGCTTAAAAAGCATTCAAAACCTTATCTAATCCATTCATTCAGATCTGGTAAATGATTAATATCCCGTATTTGTTTTAATTACATTTATATCGGTTTTATATTTTCCCAACAAATCCCGCAATGAATTCATCAGAACGCTGGTATCAACGCCTACTGCAACAAATTCAGTACCAAGCTCCAGATACTTTTGTGTGACTTCATGCTGAGTTGACAGAATACCAGCGGCTTTACCTGCAACACGAATCCGCTGAATTGCATCCACAACCGCGGCTTGCACCTCTGGATGATTTGGATCACCCTGATAGCCCATGGTAGCAGACAGGTCTACGGCGCCAATAAATACCCCGTCAATTCCATCAATCTGAAGAATAGCATCCAGATTTTTCAATCCGGTAACCGACTCGATCTGGATCAGCAAACAGATTTCTTCATGCGCAGTCTGATAATAATTCGGAATGCTGTTCCAGCGCGTGGCACGTGCCAGTGCAGCGCCAACGCCACGAATTCCTTCCGGTGGATAACGTACTGCCTTAACCATCAGTTCCGCCTGTTCCACAGTTTCGACCATCGGAATCAATAAAGTCTGCGCACCGATATCGAGCAGCTGCTTGATCAGCTGTACACTGCCAACCGGAGGTCTTACCACCGCTTGCGACGGATAAGCGGCAATACTTTGCAGTTGCGACAATGTAATTCTCAAATCGCTGGGAGCATGCTCACCATCAATCAGTAACCAGTCATAGCCGGCATTTGCTGCAATCTCGGTACCATAGGCATCTGCCAGCCCAATCCACAACCCGATTTGCTGCTGGGTTTTAAGTTTGTGTTTAAAATAATTGGTAAATTGCATTTACGGACCTATTTGCATGTTACTGGCGATACTGCTTATTAAACGCTTCTTGTCCAAAAGTGCCAATAGACAAAAACTGGATTGTTATCTAATTTAACGCTAAGTTTTACTTGCATTTATATCAAGATCATTCAACAACAGACTTTGCCTAAGGTATTTTTATTGTAATAATCAGGAGATTTCAAAAGCTTATACCTGCAAAACATCTATCCTCTGTTTATTTAAAAAGATTGGAGTCCATTAATGGATTTACTCAAAATCACACAGACTCGCTATGCCACCAAAGCCTATGATCCTAGCAAGAAAATCCCGGCAGCCCAGTTTGAACGTTTATTAGAAGTTTTGCGTTTTGCACCTTCTTCGATCAATATTCAGCCTTGGCATTTTTTTATTGCCGATCATGATGCCGCCAAACAGCGCATTGCCAAAGCCTTGATCGGTACTTATGCCTACAATGCACCCAAAGTTCTGGATTCTTCGCATACTATTTTATTTTGCACCAAAGCCGATATTAATGAGCTGCATCTGGAAAACTTACTGAATCGCGATGATCTCAGCGGGCGTTTTAAAGATGAATCGGCCAAAGAAGGTCAGAAAAACACCCGTGCAGGCTATATTCATTATTATCGTAATGAAAAAGGTGACATTCAGCGCTGGGCTGAAAATCAGACCTTTATTGCGCTCGGTCAGATGCTGTTGGCTGCCGGAATTGAAGGTGTCGATGCCACACCAATTGGCGGCTTTGATGAAGAGATAATTAGTGAAGAATTACAACTCGCAGAACAGGGTTTAATTCCCTCTGTCTTGCTGACTTTGGGTTATCGCAGTGAAAATGACTTCAATGCCAAACTGCCGAAATCACGTCTACCCGCTGAAGACATTTTCACCAAACTGTAAGGATTTTATGCTATAAAAGGGGCCAGGCGCCCCTTTCCATATCAGTTCGGGCCTATTTTTTGCTTTATTTAATTTACCATCTAATAGAATAACAATAGAGGTCATCTATGTCGCTCCTTACCTCCAAATCCCTGAAATTTGCATGCCATCATTGCGATAAAATTTATCTCCAACACTATAAAGATCAACAGCATCGTTATCCGCACTGTCCAGACTGCCAACAGGCCGGTTTATTGCTTGGACTGGCCGAAGCAGGCGACCTGCTGCGACATCCGATTGAATTTGCATCTTCTTATGTCAAGCAGACATTGCATAAGCTAGGCAAATCACACTAGTGAGACCTAGCAGTAAACCCGCGGCACTTGCAGGTTTGAGTCGCTCTTTAAAGAACATCACACCTGCAATGACTCCAAACACCACCACCAGAATATTCATGCCAGCAAAGACAATTGCCGGCGAATCCTTGAGCAGCATATGGGCTTTGACATAAAACGCAATATTGGCAAAATTCAGCACACCCAATAACAGACCAGCGCCGATATTCTGTATCGACCCCAAGCTTTTATATTTAAGTAGTAGATAGCCCATCGACATGATCAGAGCGCAAATAAACATCAGATTGAGTGCAATGGTAAACTGCAAACCTAAACTGGTTGTATATTTTAATAATACATCAATCAGTGCATAACCCACCCAGACCAGCCCCAGATACAACATGCCCTGACTGCCCTGTCCTGTACTTTGTCGATGTGAGAATAAAATACACAGCACTGCGCCAATACCTAAAGCGATCCCGAGTATTTTCAGCTGATTAAACTGTTCCTGAAAAATAAAATAAGCCGCCGCCAGTGACAAGACTACAGAAAGCCGCTGGGCGATTTCTGTTTTTAAAATTCCAGCGCTTTCCAAGGCTTTGGCCAGCAACAGAAATACGCTCGGAAGCAAAATACCCAATGCCAGAATGAGGAACCATGGTGTCTGGCTTGGCGAAATATGCTGGATATCCGGCTTAAACCAGAAAAAGCACAACAAGCTGGCGGTGGCATAATTCCAGCTAATCATGTGGATCGGACTCAGCCCTCTGTTTTTGGCGACTTTTAATAATATTGAGACCACAACGCTACACAGCGCTGCTGCGAAAATCAGTTCCATATGCTGCTCTTATTCTTGGTATTTATCAGTCTACAAAAAAGCCCACATTCGCTGTGGGCTTTTTCTATAAATGATTCACTGGGAATTATTTATTATAGTACGACACCATTTTCTCTAAAGAAATTGGGCGAATCTTGTCTGCATTGCCCGCAGTACCAAATGCTTCATAACGATCGATACAGATTTGCTTCATGGCATCAACCGTTGCGCTGAAGAATTTACGTGGATCGAATTCGCTTGGCTTTTCAGCCATCATACGACGCATTGCACCAGTAGACGCTAAACGCAAGTCAGTATCGATGTTGATCTTGCGCACGCCGTGTTTGATCGCTTCAACCAGCTGTTCAACCGGAACACCATAAGTTTCCTTGATGTCACCGCCATACTGGTTAATTACTGCCAACCATTCTTGAGGCACAGAGCTTGAACCGTGCATGACAAGATGCGTGTTTGGAAGCGCTGCGTGAATTTCTTTAATGCGGTCAATCGCAAGAATATCACCTGTAGGTGGACGCGTGAACTTGTACGCACCGTGTGAAGTACCTACTGCAATCGCAAGCGCATCAACATTGGTATCAGCAACGAAACTACGTGCTTCTTCAACTGAAGTCAGGAGTTGAGAATGATCCAGTACGCCTTCTGCGCCTACGCCATCTTCTTCACCTGCCATACCTGTTTCAAGGCTACCCAAACAACCGATTTCACCTTCAACAGATACGCCACACGCATGTGCCATTTGAACTGTACGGCGAGTCACATCAACGTTATATTCATATGAAGTTGGTGTTTTACCGTCTTCACCCAGTGAGCCGTCCATCATCACTGATGAAAAGCCGAGCTGGATTGAACGTTGACAAATGTCAGGGCTCGTACCGTGGTCTTGATGCATTACCACTGGAATATGTGGCCATTCTTCAATTGCAGCCAAAATCAGGTGACGCAAGAACGGAGCACCTGCATATTTACGCGCACCCGCAGATGCTTGTACGATAACAGGTGAATTGGTTGCATCTGCTGCAAGCATAATTGCACGCATTTGTTCTAAGTTGTTTACGTTAAATGCTGGTACGCCGTAAGCATGTTCGCCGGCGTGATCCAAGAGCTGGCGCAATGAAATAAGAGCCATAATATCCTCCCAGTGAATGCCACATATTCTACATGTTCAAAGGTTTCAATTCAGCAACAAATAACACTATTTAAAAAAAATCCCTGCTTTTGCAGGGATTTTATCTCACATGCACTGGATTAAGGTGCTACAGGCTCAGAAGTCGCTGTAACTGACTGGTCTGCAGTTGCTTCATCTGCTGGCGCATTGGCAATTTCAGCTGGAATATCGGTATTTTTTTCATCTAAAACTGGCTGGTCAATAGCATCAATGGCTGCTTGCTGCTCTGGCGTTATAGTCTCATTGGCTACTGCTGCCGAGCTTTCTGTTTCAGCGACCGGTGCATTTTCCTGTTTCGCACATGCAGTCAGTGCCAATGATGCAGCGAATAAAGCCGCCAAAGTTAACTGTTTTTTCATCACGTGATCTCATCATTTGGTGATTTAATGACTGCATCTTATGACAGATTTATTGCATTTTCATGACGAAGCCATGAAGGGTAAGTTTTCATTGTCAAAAAAATGACATAAAAAAGCTGGCACTTGGCCAGCTTTTTAGCTTAGGACATGCAATCAAGCACGTTCTAAGAGTACGGCAACTGCAGGAAGGGTTTTACCTTCAACGAATTCGAGGAATGCACCACCACCCGTAGAAATATAGCCAATTTTATCTGCTACTTCGTACTTGTCGATTGCAGCTAATGTGTCACCACCACCCGCGATCGAGAAACCGGCAGATTCAGCAATCGCTAAAGATAAAGTTTTGGTACCTTCGCCGAATTGATCGACTTCAAACACACCCACCGGGCCATTCCAGAGAATGGTTTTAGAGGTTTTCAGGATTTCTGCAAATGCTTTCGCAGTTTCCGGACCTACATCCAGAATCATGTCGTTATCAGCAACATCGGCAACATTTTTCACAGTTGCTTTCGCAGCAGCCAATGAACCCAGAAAATCTTCAAAGTTGATTTCAGAAGCATCGGCAACCACAACGTCAGTTGGAAGTGGCACTGATACTTTTGCAGCAATGGCTTTTGCAGTATCGATCAGATCTTTTTCACACAGTGACTTACCAACGTTATAGCCTGCCGCAGCAAGGAAAGTATTGGCAATACCACCACCCACGATCAATTGATCGCAGATGTCAGACAGTGAAGTCAACACATCAAGTTTAGTCGATACTTTAGAACCAGCAACAATTGCCACCATTGGCTTTTCAGGTGTCTTAAGCGCACGGCCTAGTGCATCAAGTTCAGCTGCAAGCAATGGACCTGCCGCAGCTACTTTGGCTAAACGCGCTACGCCTTCAGTCGATGCTTCTGCACGGTGCGCTGTACCGAATGCATCCATCACGAATACATCACACAGCGCTGCATATTTTGCAGCAAGTTCAGGATTGTTTTTCTTTTCACCAACGTTAAAACGGCAGTTCTCAAGTAACACAACTTGACCCGGCTGAACCTCAACGCCATCTAGGTAGTCGGTCAATAATTTTACGTCTTGACCCAAAGCTTCAGTCAAGTAAGCCGCTACAGGTGCAAGCGATTGTTCAGCTTTAGGCTCACCTTCAACCGGACGACCAAGGTGAGAATACACCATCACTGCAGCGCCTTTTTCAACTGCTGCCTGAATGGTTGGCAATGCTGCACGAAGACGCGCATCGCTGGTGATCACACCATTTTTAACAGGAACGTTTAAATCTTCACGGATCAGAACACGTTTACCTGCTAAATCGAGGTCAGTCATACGCTGAAAGTTCATGTAGAGCTCACTTTATAGATATTAAAACCAGCCGATTTTAAATGATTATGCAGAAAAAGGTTAGCATCTTTTGCAGAAAACATTCTGAATGCCAAAGTTTTGTTATGATAGAAAAAAGCTTCTTTTAGATTCAGTGCCTATGTCGATACATCCTGATCCAAATCTTAACCGTTTGAACGTGTTAGGTGAGCCTTTATCAAGCTGCTGCTTCGATCCGATTACCGGTTATTTCCGCAATGGCTTTTGCCATACTGCGACCACTGATCTGGGGCAGCATACGGTATGCGCGCAGATGACGTCGGAATTTCTCAATTTCTCGCAAAAAGTGGGCAATGACCTGATCACACCTTTGCCAGAGCTGGACTTCCCTGGCCTGCAACCCGGTGATTTCTGGTGCCTCTGCGTGACACGCTGGGTCGAAGCCTATGAAGCAGGTCAAGCGCCCCCGATCAAGCTGCAAGCCTGCCATAAAGCGGTGCTGTCTTATGTACCTTTAAATATTCTTGAGGAATATGCTGTCTAATGAATGCTGTACAGATTATTTTGGCATCCTCCAGCCAAACCCGTAAAGAGTTGATGAATCGCCTGCATATTGATTATATTTCTCTAGTACCGGATATCGATGAGTCTCCTCGCGGTGAAAATCACGCAGATGATTTGGCCAAGCGGCTGGCTTTTGAGAAAGCCAAATATATTGCTGAGCAAAATCCTGAAGCGATTGTGATTGGTTCGGATCAGGTGGCATGGCGTGAAGGCGCACCAGATATTTTTATTGGCAAACCTTTAACCCCTGAAAAAGCCATTCGCCAGTTACAGGCCAATTCGGACAAGATTGTCTATTTTAGTACTGCACTCAGTGTGCAACAGCAGGCTACTGGTTATGAACGAACGCTGGTCGAGCACTATAAAGTCAAGTTCCGTAAACTGTCCAAAGCCGAAATTGAACGCTATGTCACGATTGAACAGCCACTGCATTGTGCCGGCAGTTTCAAATGTGAAAGCCTCGGCATCAGCCTGTTTGAAGAAATGATCGGGCAAGACCAGACCACTTTGATGGGCATGCCGATGATCAAGCTGTGTCACATTCTTCGTGAATTGAAAATTTTAGTTCCTTAATCTCCCCTTAATTCAGGCTGTAATCTATGTCTCAACCTTTAGACGTTTTAGGCGGAATCACCGCTGAACAATTCCTGAGTGAATACTGGCAAAAAAAACCGTTACTGGTGCGTAATGCGATGCCTGAAATCGCCAATCTGCTTGAACCTGATGACGTGATGGAACTTGCGCTTGAGGAACATGTCACTGCGCGTTTAATCAAGCAAAAAGATCGCGATCCGAATCAGTGGAGCGTGAAATCTTCGCCTTTACTTAAAGCTGATTTTCAGAAAATGCCCAAGCTGTGGACACTTTTGGTTCAGGCGGTAGATCATTATTCATTTGACCTATCGGAAATGTGGAAAAAGTTCCCGTTTATTCCGCAATGGCGCCGCGATGACATCATGGTGTCTTATGCACCTCAAGGCGGCTCTGTAGGAAAGCACTTTGATTTTTACGATGTCTTTCTGGTACAAGGCTACGGGCATCGTCGCTGGCAGCTCGGACAAATGTGTGATGCCGAAACTGCATTGGTTCCGGGTCAGCCACTGAAATTATTGCCTGAAATTGAGGTGAATTTTGACGAAGTTCTGGCACCTGGCGACTTGCTGTATGTGCCACCTGGTTTGGCGCATTACGGCGTTGCAGAAGATGATTGTCTAACCTTTTCCTTTGGCTTCCGTATGCCAAATGTGAGCGATATGATGGACCGTGTTGGTGATAAATTTTCTGAGAATGAAAGTTTACGCAATCCGCTGGTTGATATTATTCGTGACCAGGTCGGAGCCATTGGTGAAGTCAGCGGCAATGAGCTGGAATATCTAAAAGAACAGATCATGCAGCAACTGCATAATTCGAATGTTTTAGAAGATGCCATTATGACTTTAATGTCAGAACCCAAATATCCAGAGAACCTTCCAGAAGCAGAAGAAATCGGTACAGGTGATCTGGAAGAAGCACTGGATCAGGGTTATAGCCTGATGCTCGAACCGGCTTCACGCCTGCTCTACACCGAAGCAGACGGCGATGTTCTGTTCTGGGCCAATGCTGAAGGGATTGAAATCTCTGAGGCATTTAGCACAAAACTCAAGCAGCTTGCAGATGGTGAAACCATATTGCTAGATGAAAACTTCGCTGATGAAGATATTCTGGAAGATGTCGCGGCATTATTAAATGATGCGGTACTGATGCTGGTTCCGCCAGCAGAACAAGACTAATTCTAAGCTAAAGCCAAATAAAAAGAGGATTAAATAATCCTCTTTTTATTTGCAAAGATTAGGGTTGATAGAGCTCCAATACGACCTGAATCACTGTATTCCCTTTCTCAGACTCAATCTGAAACACGCCTCCCATACGTTCGACCCGCATTTTCATGCTGCGCATCCCAATACTCAGACCATTTTTTTGCACTATTTCAGCATCAAACCCAACGCCATTGTCCTGAATACTTAAAGTGAGTTGATGTGGCAGAAAATATTCCAGACTGACTTTCGCCTGACTGGCCTGACTGTGCTTAATGATATTGGTCAGACTTTCTTCGACCACCCGAATCAGGGTCAAACATTGCAATGCGGTCGGTTCACGCTGCCAGACTTTTGGAAATAACCATTCAACCTCAATATTTATCTCTTCCAGCAACTGGGTAAAACGATAACGTACCGGGGCAATCCAGAGTAGTGGGGTTTCCGGTACTTTATTTTCGATAGACGAACCACTATCAATGATTTGTCTAAGATCATCTCTGAGCAATTTCAGCATGGAAAGAAACTGTCGGTTGGGAATGCTGTCAGTACTCTGATCGACCAGAATCATAGAGCGCACAATCGAGCCTCCTAGCCCATCATGCAGTTCATGCGATAAGTTAATCCGCTCCTGTAAGCGGACATTATCCAGCTCCAGTTGATGTTTATCGTTCAGGCTTTTATTCAGATCAGCGCCGACCTGCTGGACTTTACGTTCTAACTGGCTATTAAATTTTTCGATTTTCCTGACATTACGATTCAACCGCGTGGCCATAATCAGTACCACAAACAGGGTAATAATTGGTGAGGTATAGGGTGATAAAGGTGAAAAATCACTAATTGCCGTTTGACTTAAAATGATCAGATCTACGATTACACATAACAAAACCCCCCACAGACACAGCATCAGGAAAAGATATTCCCCATTGCGGGTTTTAAGTGCGTGATAGCTCACATAAATAATACAGCTTATAAATAATCCCACATAGAAAATAAATGCTGTGCCCAGTACCTGCCCCAGATAATCCAAGGAACTCATCACAATCAGCAGAGCAAATAAAAGCGTGATCAGGATAAATCCCCGCTCCACATACTTAAATCTCTGTTTTAAAAAGCGGATCAAATACAGACTAAAACAGTGGATATAGGCAATAAAACAAAGCATATTGGCTTTGCTGGCCGCGATGCTGGAGCGAAACGGAAAGCTTTCTGTGGTCAGTACATTGGAAATAAACAGAATCCATAGGAATGAACTGAGTGCCAGCCAGCCAAAGGTGGTTTCTGAACGTCGAAATTGCCAGACAATGAAGCAGATGATCCCAATCATTGCTGAGAAAATCATATTCATCTGAAACAGCGTGCGGCGATCCCAGATTTCGCCTAAATACTTCTGGCTATTGACCAGCACATTATTAAATTCAATTTTACCCAGTCCGGCGTTCTGAAAACTATAACCCTGTACATAAACCAGAATTTCATTACTGCCCTTGTTTAAGCCACTGATGGGCAAAATCCAGTAACGCGGCATATTCCAACTTTTTGACAATGGCTCTTGCAGGTGTTGATCTGACCAGAGTAAATCACCATTCAGGAACACGGCGCCGGCCGAATTAATATAATCAATGGAAAAGGCAATCGGTTCTGCAAGACGAATATTGTCTTGGCATGACCAGTTCCAAACAATTTTATACCAGGCCCCACCATGATAATCTTTCCAGTTACGCTGCCAGTTATCCGGTAAACTGACACTTTGCCAGCCAGATGCAGGCATCTGGCTAGGATTTTGCACCTGAACCTTTTGAATGTAGTCAATCTTTACATCACAGAGATCATTGACCTGAAAATGGTCTTGCGCCTGACTCATACCACTTAACAGACACAGCCAGCAGCAAAAGAGCAAAATACCGATCCATTGCAATCTCTGTCGCTGCCTGCTTCCAGAACGAGCTGGATGCATCACAGAATTCCTAAATGCCGTGCGGTACTGACTGCCTTGGTACGCCGACTGACGGACAGTTTCCGGTAAATATGCTTGATATGACTTTCGACGGTATAACGTGACACACAAAGTTGCTCGGCAATCTCTCGATTACTCAGGCCTTGTGCGACCAGTGACAGAATTTCTTTTTCCCGATGGGTCAGCACTTCCTGCTCGGCATCCGAATGGTTGCGTTCGACTGGTGGTGATGAAGCAGGTATAGAAATCTGTTTGAGAATTTCCCGCGCAATAAAAGGATCAATTGGCGCGCCACCCCGTAAAATACTGCGGATCGCCAGAGTGACCTCCACATCATCGCGTTCTTTTAATACATAACCGGTGGCACCCGCCTGAATTGCAGTAAATAAACTGTTCTGCGTACTCCAGGCCGAAACCACCAAAATCAGAGTTTGTGCGTCATTTTCGCGAATTTTTTCAATAATCGAAATCCCACTCCCATCTGGCAGCCCCAAATCGACCAATGCCAGTGAAATCGGCTGTTGTTTTAAAATGAAATATGCTTCTTTAAGATTATTGGCAAAGAGCAGAACATCTTCGCTATAGCCCAAATTGGTTAATATAATTTTTAAACGTCGTTGAATGACATACTCATCTTCAACGATTAATACAGGTACTGGCAAGACTGCCTCTAGTGCTGTCATAAGCACGCCCCTTATATTTATTGTTATGTCACCTTGAAGAGTAAAATATAACCAAAAAAACTCTAAAAATCATGATTTATTTCATTTTTATGCTATTTCTTTCTAGCCTCATAGGGATATTCTAAATACCGTCTGCTTAAAACCAGCATAAAAAAATGCCATCTACGCAGTGAATGGCATTTCTTAAGCACAATTTTAGAGTTTTAATAGGCTGAATATTTTAAGCGGCGCCGTATTGCTGTTTTAAATATTTTACAATCTCAGCTGATTCAAACATATTCACGCCTGTATTTGGATCGACCAGATAAGGAACCTGAATATTATTTCCCATCATTTCAAATAAATGTTCACGCTTCCCGCCTGGTAGTGGTTCATATTTCCCCGGTCTTAAGCGCAACTTGGCTGGCCCATAATCCTGCCAACGTTCTTTGGCGACATTATGAAAAACAAAGGGAATTTCAAGCTCTGAGAGAACGCCACGTACCACTCGGACAAAAGGACTGGCTTCAAAACCCCATAATTCCAATAGCTGTTCCGGTGCCGGACGATCAACCACCTGTTTATTGATCCAGACTCCGCGCGCACCATTAATAATCGTTCCAGCAAAAGCAGCGACTGGAATTTTCGGATAAGTTGCATATTTCTTTGGCGTTTTGCCACTTTTGCCATAATGCTTGAAGAGATGATGGATAATATCTTGCGACTCATACATCTGATCGCCTGTATTTTCATCCACCAAAAATGGAAAGCGAGTCTTGCCGCCCAACTGTTTTACGACCGGACGATATTTCGTACCACCCTTAGGGCACGGATAAACTTCATAGTCCAAATTAAGTAAGGTCAGCACTTCTCGCACCCGACGACAAAAAGGTGAACCTTCAAATTCATAGAGCTTAATTGATTTTTCAGGCTGATTCGGAAATGGCGTTCCAACCATGCCACGTCCTCCTTGGGCGACTGAAGAGGCTAATGCTTGTGCAACCTTGATTTGATGACTCAACATAGTATTTTCCTATTTTTGTTTTATATGAATGAAAGACAGAATCTAAGCATCCTGTCTTTCAGGGTACAAATGAGTTTTGTTGTTATTCTTGCATGCAGAAATGCAGATTCTAGCCGATTAAGCCACTAAGGCTGTTTTGGACACCACAATACCATTATTGTCTGCATAGACATAATCGCCAGCATTAAACGTTACACCACCAAAACAGAGAGAGATATCAACTTCACCCACACCCTTGCGATTACTCTTTTGCGGAATAGCCGCCAAGGCATGTACGCCAAGGTCTAATTCAGCAATCGCATCGACATCACGCACACAACCATAAATAATCACGCCATTCCAGTGATTTTTTACCGCTGATTCTGCAATCAGGTCACCCATCAAGGCACAGCGCATCGATGCACCGCCATCGACCACCAGTACCTTGCCCGTTCCATCTGTGGCCAATAACTCTTTCACCCGTGAGTTATCTTCAAAACATTTTACTGTCACAATCTGACCGCCAAAGGTTTTGCGCGCCCCATAACTCTTAAAAAATTTACCGTCCAGGCAAGGTGTCACCACCTGAAGCTCTAGGTCTGGATGATCATCTAACAAGTCACAGGTGACAAATGCTGCTGTAGACACGGTGTTTTCCCCTCATTTCATTTTTTGTATGCGTAAATTATCATAAATTTCAAATTTTACCGTCTGAGTTAGCGCGGCCTCGACCATAGTATGAGCCACCTGATCGGCTGTCACTGGCTTATACGCAAAACTATCCGGAATAAAACGCGATATTTTATGATAAACCTGCTGTGCGGCATCCTCCAAAAAACGCTGCTCGGGACGTTCGCCAATTAATAATGAAGGCCGAATCAGGCTGATTTTATCCAGACTCAAGGTCTGTACATATTCTTCTAGCTGGCCTTTAACCTGATTATAATAAAAATGAGACTGGGAGTTGGCGCCCATCGCACTCAACAGCAAGTAATGCGCTGAAGTCTGTTGCAGCAATTCGGCAAAATGGGCATTAATAGTATAATCAATATTATAAAAGGCCTGCTTGGATCCGGCTTGTTTCATGGTACTGCCCAAACAGCTAAAACCGTGACTGTGCTCGCTGACATCCTGATCATTCAGCATCAGAAAATCTTCAAGTACCAATTGCTGGACTTTATCCAAACTATCCAGATCATTTTGATATTTTCTGACCACTGCAGTAATATGCTGGCAAGTTGGCTCGTCTTGCAGACGTTTTAAGAGTTGTTTTCCCACCAAACCGGTGGCACCTATGACGATGGGATGAATCAGCGATTTAGTCATTTTTTATACGATCTCCTAGGTAGAATACTAATCTAACGTTTTCTTTAGAATTTTTCTGCATCTAAAATGTTGTCAAAGCATGTCAAGACTTGACTTCGGTGCTCAGTTTAATCAAAATATGGCACTTGTTTACGGGCTGGTGATAATTCCTCTGATGATGGTTTTCAGTTGAGTTTCAGCCCGCCCAGACCAATCTATTTCAAGGAGTGCACGAGTGGCAAACTCTGCTCAAGCTAAAAAACGTGCTCGTCAAAACGTTAAAGCACGCAAACACAACGCAAGCTTGCGTTCTATGGTTCGTACCTATCTTAAACGTACATTAGCTGCTATCGGCACTAATGACTATGCTGTTGCTACTGAAGCGTACAAAACGCTTGTTCCAGTAATCGACCGCATGGCTGACAAAGGCATCATCCATAAAAACAAAGCAGCTCGTCACAAGAGCCGCTTGAACGCACAAGTTAAAGCATTAGCTAACTAATTTGTTGCAATGAAAAAAGCCCTTTTTAGGGCTTTTTTTTGTGTCTGCTAAAAAATGATTCTGTATTTTTCTCATTTTTATTTTCAATTTTTTACTCTGATACAATCCCATATAAAAATTATGGTATTCTCAATCATATTGCTTACATCACTATAATTTTAAGCTTGTCACTATTTTGCTGGCTGTGAAGGGAATAAAAACCATGATTACAAAATATTTACCATCTTTAGAGAAGTTTCTAGCAATCGAACAGCAATATATTGAATACTTTAAGACTCAAGGTGAAAAAGACATTTTAGGCCGGGTGATTTCCAATATGAAAGGCACTGCTGAACTTCAGGCATCTCAAGGCGTAGATGCCTGGTTAGGCTATGGTGTGTATTTGCCCGCAGTAGAATATATCTTTGCCCGATATAAGGGTGAAAATGAAGTAGATTTTTATATACGCACCCGCTATCCCCAACAAGTCTTTGCAGCTTACAGCCTTCCGGAACATGACATCGCAACACTGATCGCCGCCGACAAATATAGTCGCATTCATCAGCAACAGGTTCCAGTCAATAGTCCTCTTTGGCCGCTGAATGATACAGGTGACCTGCTTGATCTCAATGCCTATCCTCAGCGTTTAAAAGCCAATATTTAGAAAAAAACAGACCTATATGTAAAAAGCCCAATCATATCTGCGATTGGGCTTCCTTTATGATAAATGAATACCTATTGAATTAAAATTACTGGGAACGCTTAAAATCAGCAATATCCAGCTCATGTACCTGACCACGCCAGATCCATTTCAGTTTTGATTCCAGAAAAACATCGCCCTCGAACCAGACAAACAGACCTTCCATCATTTTAGGCCAGTCTTCTCGGCTGATGTCCTGACGCCCGGACATTACGGCAATCATCGCTGCCAGAATCGTGTCATGACTGACCGCCAGACTCAGCCCATACTTATTTTGCGGATGGGTGTTATAAATCAGTTCCAGCACATCCACCACACCATGAATCGGCTGTTTCATCCCCGGCAAGGCATTATTCACAAAACTGTTCACAAAACCGAGAGCGCCCTGCTTGGCAAAATAAGGACCGGCTTTTTGAATATCCAGCACAAAACTGCCCGGCTCGACCAGCAATCCCTGTTCGATAATTTCAATACGATGGGTATTCTGTTCAGGGGTAACCGCATCTGCACCTTCAATCATGAGCGCAGCAGTATCAATACAGCGCTGGATCGGGCTCGAAATACAGTGATGAATTACACGATCTGTCTGATCAGCCAGATAAGCACCCCATTCCTGTGCCAGATCCCGCCCCTGACCAGTCAATTGCAGGTCATAACCTGCCAGACCTTGACCCGGAACATCTTCACGAACCGAATGGCGTGTGAATAAGGTGACAGGCGTCTGTACATCAGGCAATAAATCAATTGCACTTAACATACTCGGTGGAAGCAGTTTCAGGGACACGTGACAGCCAACTGGATTGGTAATGAGTTAATCATCACTATACCATGCTCAGGATTTTGCTCAATGCTCGGCCTGCATGTCAGCCACCGCCTGTAATGCAATATTTTTCATATTATTATTTTTATAGGCAATAAATCCGCCATTGAGTAAGGTATCGCGATGATTATAAATAAATGGCCGCCCTTTTAAATCGACCAAACCACCACCAATCCGTTCGAGCATACATTGACCAGCACTGGTGTCCCATTCCGAAGTTGGGTGAAAACGTGGATAGATATCCACCTGATCTTCCAGCATCATACAAAACTTGTAGGCGCTGCCCGCTTTGAACTCTGTATATTCGGTAAGTTTGGCCAGATGCTGTAAATAGTCGACATATTTCGGTTTCTGCTGGCTACTTTGACTCAGACCAATCGCAATTCGTTGGTCTGTTGGCGCTGCTTCATAGCCAAACCACGTATCTCGCTGAATATCATATTTATAAGGCAGCCCCTGCTCTGCACAGAAATAAATCAGTTGCTGTTCTGGTACTGCCAATATGGCAAAAGTCGTCAAACTTCCACGAACCAAACTTAAATTGATGGTGAATTCAGGCCGCTGATGCAAAAACTCCTTGGTGCCATCTAGCGGATCTAATAACCAGAATTCTGGCCATGAACGACGCTCATATTCTTTTCCTTCTTCTGACAATAAAGGCAAGTCTGAAATATCTGCCAAAGCCTGAGTTAGAAAAGTATTGACCCTTAAGTCTGCCTGAGTTACCGGAGAATTATCATTTTTTTGGATGACATCAAAAGCCGCACCAGAACAATAACGCTGATATTCTTCTCGCAAAATTTCACAGGCTTGTGTCAAAATGGGCACAAACTGCAAAATCATCGGATCTTGTGGTGCTGCTATTGCTTTAAACATAGAAAACCTAAATATGTCAAAATGCTCTGAAAAACCTACCATAATTTTCGATATGGATGGAACTTTACTTGATCTTGCCTACGATGATTTCATCTGGAATGAGTTGCTGCCTGTCCGTTATGCCGAGACACATGGCTGTAGCATAGAACACAGTCAGGCGACCCTCTCCGCATTCTATCAGGAACATAATCATACCCTAAACTGGTACTCCTCACGCTTCTGGACGGCTAAAGTCGAAGTTGATGTTCTGGCGATGCAGATTGAACATAAAGACAAAGTCGCCTTACGCCCGTATTGTCTCGAATTACTGGATTATCTGAAAACGAATGGCTACCCGATCTGGCTGGCCACCAATGCCGATTGTGCCGGACTGGCCTTTAAACTGGATCACTTAAATTTAAGCCATTATTTTGATGTGATTGTCAGTTCAGAAACGATTGGGCATGCCAAAGAATTTGTTGAATTCTGGCAAGGCTTGAATGCCATGCATCCCTTCGATCCGCAACATGCTTATTTTATTGATGATACCGAAAAAGTCCTGAATGGTGCCAAAGCCTACGGGATTGAAAACCTGTTCAGTATCCAGCACCCCTCCTCGGCCAAAGTCGCACGCGAGACTTGCAATTATCCGATGCTGCACCAATTAACAGATTTAATCACTTATTTAAATCAGGCTGAGGTAGAGAAAAAATATGCGTAAATCGTCTTTACCCGAAGATGCGGTAGGCATGCGTATAGACAAATGGCTTTGGGCAGCACGGTTTTTCAAGACCCGTTCCATTGCCAAACATGCAATTGAAGGTGGTAAAGTCCACCACAATGGTGAACGTGTCAAAGTATCACGCGAAGTCCGTGTTGGCATGGAACTGACGATTCAGCAAGGCATCGACAAGAAAACTGTCCTGGTTAAAGAACTTTCTGATGTTCGCGGCCCTGCACCTGTGGCACAAAAACTGTATGAAGAAACCGAAGTCAGTATTGCTCGACGGGAATTGATTACCTCACAAAGAAAGTTGCATAATCTAGCTCGTCCCGATCATCGTCCAAGCAAGAAAGATCGCCGGGATATCAGTAAATTTAAAAATGAAAATAGTCAGAGTTTTGATCAGTCATGGTCGTATAATGACGATTAAATTCAAGCGTCAGAATGTGTCGTACATGCGCTGACATTGATAGAACACTAGGGAAAATTCTGTCACTATACGCCTGTGGAACAAAGCTCTAATTTAAGACATCCACTTGAGTACTAACTGAGTGACATCGTATTGAGGTTGTAAGATGGATGAGAATAAAAACAAGGCGCTTAATGCTGCCTTAAGCCAGATTGAAAAACAGTTTGGTAAAAATACAGTCATGCGTCTTGGTGACAATACCGTTCAGGCTGTTGAAGCAGTATCTACAGGTTCTTTAACCCTGGATATCGCACTCGGTATTGGTGGCCTACCGAAGGGCCGTATCGTCGAGATTTATGGTCCTGAATCATCAGGTAAAACCACGATGACCCTGCAAGCAATTGCAGAATGTCAAAAAGCCGGTGGTACATGTGCATTTATCGATGCCGAACATGCACTTGATCCGCAATATGCGCGTAAACTTGGCGTAGATATTGATAACCTGCTGGTATCGCAGCCCGATCACGGTGAACAGGCACTTGAAATCGCAGATATGCTGGTACGCTCTGGTGCAATTGACATGATCGTGGTCGATTCTGTAGCTGCTCTAACGCCACGTGCGGAAATTGAAGGCGAAATGGGTGACTCGCATATGGGTCTGCAAGCCCGTTTGATGAGCCAGGCACTGCGTAAAATCACCGGTAATGCCAAGCGTTCCAACTGTATGGTGATCTTCATTAACCAGATTCGTATGAAGATTGGTGTCATGTTCGGTAGCCCGGAAACCACGACTGGCGGTAACGCATTGAAGTTCTATGCATCTGTACGTCTAGACATCCGTCGTATTGGTCAGGTGAAAGAAGGTGACGAGATCGTTGGTTCTGAAACCAAAGTCAAAGTCGTGAAAAACAAAATGGCACCTCCATTTAGAGAAGCGCTGTTCCAGATTCTGTACGGCAAAGGCGTGAACCATCTAGGTGAATTGATCGATCTTGCTGTACAGCAAGAAATCGTGCAGAAAGCCGGTGCGTGGTATTCTTATCAAGGCGACAAAATTGGCCAAGGTAAGAACAATACCATCCGTTATCTGGAAGAGCATAAAGAAATGGCACAAACCATTGAAAAGCTGATTCGCGAGCAACTGCTGACCAAAGCCGTGATCACTGAAGAAGATAATAAAGAAGAAGCAGATCTTTTAGATGCCTAATCTATTATTTGCCTAGTCTTTAAACATCACGACACAGCGCCCTACGGGGCGTTTTGTTATTATGGGTAGATGATAAAATGCGAGAGAAAGATGTCAGAGGCAAAATTCAGCAAACTGCTCGATTATGAAACTTTAAAACAGAAATTTGGAGATGCTGATGATCAAGCGACCCAGCAAAACATATCGAAACAAAAACCCACTTTCGACTCAGAAGAGCGCCTGTTTGATACCCCTGATGATGAAAAGAAAAAACCGGGCTTAACTGGCTCACGTTTGCGTTCGTATGCTTTTGCCGTACTGACCCGCAAGGAATATGCCAAAGCCGAACTGATCGAGAAGCTATGCCTATATGCAGAGGATCGCGATGAAGTACTGGAATTAGTTGAAGAATTATCACGAGAGAATTACCAGAGTGATCAGCGTGTCGCAGAAACCATGCTGTCGAGCCAAAAGCGTAAAGGCAAAGGCCCCAATCAGATTAAAATGAAATTAAAAAACAAGAAAGTTGATACGGCTTTAATCGCAGAAGAACTGAAAGAAACTGACTGGGTGCAGCAAGCCTATGCGCTGAAAGTCAAAAAATATGGGGCGGAAGTTACTAAAGATCCGAAGCTCAAGGCCAAACAGATCCGTTTTCTGATGTACCGTGGTTTTGAAATGGATACGATTATTAAGGCGATTAACCGTAAAGTGGAAGATTAATTTGTATTCAGATTCATTAATAGACCCATTACAAAAGTGTTTGCAGATTGATCTTAAAATGAGAAAATCAGTTCGCTAGCAGAACGAATTATCGGGATAATAAAATATTAAAAATTAGCTGATATTAGAAGTGAGCTTTGAGATTAATAGGCTGGGATAAAATGTTTTTATTATTGAAAAATATGGTGGCAACCCTACCAGCAAAGCTCCGGCACATCATAGTTCTATTACCGTTGCTACCTTCCGGTCCTGGCGGGGTTCATAGAGTACAATTGCGAAGTAACCAGCAGGGCTACCATTACAAAAACAGAGTATAGAGATTTTTAATCAAGTTGCAAGCTTTGTTCCTTAAAATAATCCATCAAGCTATCCGTTTGATTATTTTAAAAACAATATTAATGTTTCTGCTGATTTTCAGGCGATCTTCACAATCAATCCATCAACACCCAGATTCGCATGATCTTTGTAAAACCTTGTTGCAATTTCTAAAAATGCCGTTTTTAATGTGTGCAATGTATATGAATGATCTTCTTTAAAAGATGAGCAGCGGATACGTATCTCACAAAGAATTATGGAAATTTTATGATGTTTAAAAAGACCGTATTGTGTGCAGTGACAGCACTCTTTACCACACCGCTATTTGCCAATATTCCAATTGAATCGCGTGGCTTGAGCCAGACTGCCAATCAAGCGTCAATGAATACCCAGTCTGCGAGTTCTGCCGGCGTATCGACACCTGTGCAAACCAATACCAGCTGGCAGATTATGCAAAAAAACCAGCAACTGGAAAGTGATCTGCGGATCTTGCGCGGCAAAATGGAAGAACAGGAAAATGAAATTGCCCAACTGAAAAGCGAACTGACCAATCGCTATGCCGATCTCGATCAGCGCCTGGAACTGTTACAGCAAAAAATTGAACCGGCTGAAGAAAACCCAACGGAGGACAACCCACAGGATAGTTCTCCCAGTTTAAATGCGAATGAGATCAATACAGCGAGCAGCGGACAACAGCCCACCGAGCTGGACAAAGCAGCCTATACAGTAGCCTTAGATGCCTATAAAAATGGCGGTGCAGCCAAAGCCATTGCACCCATGCAGAACTTTATTAAAAACAATCCGAATAGTGTGTATATCAGCAATGCCTATTTCTGGTTAGCAGAATTCAATCTGGCCATCGATCCGCCAAATTTTGAAGAAGCAAAACGCAATTACACCATTGTGGCAGACCGCTATCCAAAGTCGACCCGTGCTTCGCGTGCGCTTTATCAACTGCATAACATTAGCAAGGACGTCGAGCAAAAACCGGCCATTGCCACCCAGTACAAGAACAAATTACTCAGTAATTACCCGCAATCTGAAGAAGCTAAATTTTTTAAGTAATAATCTTCTAGATAACCCTTAATTCAGCAATAAAAAAGACACCTTAAAGGTGTCTTTTTTTACTTGAAATATTTTAGCGCACAATACCACGCTTGGATTGTTCAAGAGAATCAATCAAACGTTGTGCTTCGGCAACTTCCGGCAAGATATCTTTACGAATCTGCTCGATTGCTTCCTGCGTGGTTAAACCTGATTTATAAATCAGTTTAAAGGCAGTACGCAAACCGTCAATTATGGCCTTAGACCAGCCCTTACGACGCATTCCCTCAATATTCATAGCAAAAGCGTGCGCAGGATTACCTGACACCATCACATAGGCCGGCACATCTTTCAAAATCAGTGATGCTCCGCCAATCATGCTATAAGAGTCAATCTTGCAGAATTGATGAATCCCTGAGTTTCCACCAATGACCACATAATCCCCGACATGAACATGTCCAGCCACACCGACATTATTGGCAAAGATATTGTGATCACCGACCATGCAGTCATGGGCAATATGGGTGTTGACCATTAGAAGATTATGACTGCCAATCTTGGTTAAACCCTGATCCTGAACGGTACCACGATGCAAACTACAATGCTCACGGATCTTGTTGTGATCGCCAATCTCAAGCCAGGTTTCTTCACCGGCATACTTAAGATCCTGACAAACCTCGCCTACACTGGCGAACTGGAAAATTTCATTATATTCACCTATACGCGTATAGCCACCCACCACTACATGTGAATGAAGTTTGCTACCCGCACCAATAGTGACGTTTGGCCCAATAATACAGTATGGACCAATTTCTACATCAGCAGCGATGACTGCTGATGCGTCAATAATGGCAGTTGGATGAATAAGGGGATTATTGCTCATGCCTGCTCGACTTTTTGATGCGAAACCATAATTTCCGCGGTTGTTGCGACGACGCCATCTACAGTGGCAATACAATTATATTTGTAAATGCCGCGCTTTTGCATCACCAATTCAGCTTTTAATACCAATTGATCGCCTGCAACCACCTGTTTTTTAAACCTAACCTTCTCCGCACCGGCAAAAAGGAACAATGAACCCGCACTTGGTGTTTCATTGTTCATCACAAAACCCAAGATTCCCGAGATTTGTGCCAGTGCTTCAACAATCAGCACACCCGGCATAATTGGATAATTCGGAAAATGGCCTTGCAAAAACTCTTCATTAATTGAGACGTTTTTATAACCAACAATGCCATTTTCGGTAATCTCGACCACGCGATCAACCAATAAAAATGGATAACGATGGGGCAAATATTCACGAATCTTTTGAATATTCATTGGCAATTCAGGTTTCGTGAATGTAGGCAAATTCGACTCTGTCATCATAATTATTTACGCAACTTAAATGTTGATTCAATGGACTCAATTTGAGATTGCATATGATCTAGTCGTTTCATCACCTGGGTCAATGGCACATCTGCTAATTGTTTAAAACGCACAGCAGCACGTTTCCAGTGCAAACTTTCCAACATAGGTGTGCCAGAAGAATAACTGCCCGCCTCAGAAATATTTTTTGTCACCATTGACATGCCAGTAATTGTGACATTATCTGCGATATTAATGTGGCCTACTACCCCCACCGCACCTGCAAATACACAGTTTTTGCCAATTGTAGTGCTTCCGGCGATTCCGCATTTTGCTGCGAGTGCGGTATTGGCACCAATCTTGACGTTATGCGCGATTTGCACAAGATTATCAATAATCACACCCTGTTGCAAAATCGTATCATCCAATGCACCGCGGTCTATACTACAGTTTGACCCGATACGCACATCATCAGCAATACGCACAGAACCAAGCTGGGCAATACGATGCCATTTACCTTGATAAGGTGCAAAACCAAAACCTTCGCTGCCAATCACGGTATTGGCATGAATACGAACGCGATTGCCAATTTTGGCGCCACCCGTCAGCGTCACATGCGCATCAATAAAACAGTCCTGACCGATTTCCACATCATTATCGACATGTACATGAGGCTGAATCACGGTATTGGCGCCCACAACACAATGCTCGCCAATCACCACATAGTGTCCAATATACGCATCATCGGCGATGATCGCTGAAGGATGAATTTGAGCAGTACTTTCGATACCACGCTGGGTATTTTTTTTCTCAAATACATGGGTCAGGATCGCAAAAGCCAGATAAGGATTTGCAACAACAATAAAGTTCTGATGTGACGTTATTTGTTGTTTCAGTTCAGCAGTGACAATTAAAGCAGCTGCCTGACTTTGATTGGCTTGCTCTACATATTTGTCTGCATTGACGAATGCCAAATCTTGCGATGTCGCATGCTCAAGACTGGCCAAAGCGCTCAAACGCAAATCTGCCTGACCTACGCACTCGCCTTGAACCAGGCGAGCAAGGTCAGCTAACTGAAGCTGTTGATGATTCATTGATTACTTAATTGCATTAACCTTTTGAATCATTTTATCAGTTAAATCATATTTAGCGTCATAAGCAAGTGCTGAATTTTTATTTAAAACCACATCCAGGTTATTTTCTTTACGCAATTGTTCAGTAATTTGCTTTACACGTGCATCAAATACCGTCCGAATCTGCTGAATCGAACTTTGAACATTACTCTGCACAGATTGTTGCAACTGATTCAATTCCTGAAATTTAGCCTGATATTGCGTAGACATCTTCTGCTTTTCAGCATCGCTCAGTTTGGTATTAGACTGAGCACGCTGCTGCAAAGCTTCCAGTTCTTTACTGAGTTGTTCAATCTTGCTGGTTTGTGGCTGAATTTTTTGCTGAAATGCCGTGTTTTGCTGTTTCAGATAAGTACTGCCTTCAACAACACGCTCCAAGTCAATCACACCAATACCAGCTGCTTGAGTTAACGGTGCAACACTTGCCAAAGCCAGGCTCATCGCCATGATCATTTTTTTCATATTCTTACTCATTCAAAAAAATTTGCTCATAAAGCCTCGCAACTTCATGAGCAAAATCTATATTCAAGACCAGATCATAATCTTAGAAAGTACGTCCGATTTCGAACTGGATATTTTTGGTCTCATCACCGTCTTTCTTATTCAACGGATAAGCATAGCTCAGTGACAATGGGCCAATCATGGTAATCCAGGTGAAACCGGCACCAACGCTATAACGCATATTGCCTGCATCGAAACCGAAGTTATCTTTACAGTATTGGCGAGCATTATAAGTAGTACCACCTACAATAAGATTACTGTCTGGAGCAGGCACATCACAGTTGGTATCAAAAACCTGCGCACCTTCTGCAAAGATAACCGGACGAACCTGACGCGCCCAATCGCCTTTAAATGGCACTGGCAGTACTAGCTCAGTACCAAACTGAACCAATGCATTACCACCTACTTCTTCAGGTGAAGGATCCGGCTCACCTCTTTCACTAAAATATACACCATCATATTTTGGACCTAAGGTACTATTTTCATAGCCACGCACCGAACCAAAACCACCGGCATAAAAATTCTTATAGAATGGCAGGTCATTACCATAGCCCAACTTACCATAACCGCGCAGAACAAAGTCTTTACCTAACGGGAAGAAGGCCTGAGCATCATAAGTCACTTTTTGATATTCCACTTCACTACCCGGTAATGCAACTTCTGCATTAATACGATGTGACATACCATTAGTCGGGAACATCGGACGGTTTAAGGTATTATACGACCAGCCTAAATTTAAGTTATATGTTAAGAATTTACCTTCAAATTCACTTTCATAACTATTGGTGACTACACTACCCTCTGGACATGTCCATGCAGGGTCATTACCCGGATTAGCAATTGAACATGTTTGGAATGTATTGGTATCAATACTCTTCCCTCCATTCGCTTCTAGATAATCACGAACATACGTAGATACAAACTGACCTGTTGTCACTTTAGTTTGATCGATATTTAAACCAGCACTAACACTCTGGTTTTCATCAATTGGATAACCAAAGTTAATTCCACCACCAAAACTGTCCGTCACATAGTTGTTGACGTTATAGTCATCGTCTAGCTTGGTCTTGCGGTAGTACATGTTATAACCGCGACGTACACCATCAATGGTAAAGTACGGGTCCATCACACTCAGGTTATAATAATCTTGGGTTTCAGAACGCGACAAGTCGATCGATACACTATTACCAGTGCCCAGGAAGTTGGTTTGACTTAAACCTGCCTGGAAGGTCACACCGCCACTTTGCGAGAAACCCACCGCCAAGGTACTGGTACCTGAATGCTGTTCTTCTACTGCGACATTTAGATCGACCTGATCCGGTGAACCCGGAATACGTGCAGGCTTAATATCAACTGTTTTAAAGAAACCGGTACGTTCCAGACGGACTTTAGACAAGTCAATTTTTTCATTACTGGCTAAAGCACCTTCCATCTGGCGCATTTCACGACGCAACACTTCATCTGCAGTTTTGGTATTACCGGTAAAATTAATACGTCGTACTGTAACTTGCTGACCTGGGTTAATGTAGTAATTTAAATCAACCTGTTTGGTTTCATTATTAATTTGAGGAACAATATTCACTTCTGCATAATAATAACCAGCATTACCATATTTACGCTGTAATAGCTGCTTAACCACATTTACTTTTTCTTGCGAATAAGTTTCACCTTCTTTAAACAGCTGTAAGGCTTGCAATTCTTCAGTTTGATAAAGTGCATCACCTAAATATTTGGTTTGACCAAATTTAAATTGCTCGCCTTCATCTACAGACACTTCAATAAAGACATTCTTTTTATCTTCACTCAAGTTCAAACTGGAATTGGTAATATTAAAGTTAATATAACCCTGGTTCAGATACATAGCACGCAATGCTTCAAGGCTTGCAGCCATTTTTTCACGTGCATAACGGTCATTACGTGAAATCACCGAGTTCCAGCTACTTTCTTTAACAGCAAATGCCTGTTTAATATCTGATTCTTTGAAAACAGTATTGCCAATGATATTGATATCAAAAACTTTTGCGGCTTTACCTTCAATAAAATCAATCAGCAATTCAACTCGGTTATTCGGTCTTGCTGTCGTCGTGACTGTAACATCCGCATCATAGCGACCTTGCTGCATGTATTGCTGTTCAAGCTCGGTTTCGACTGTCTGTAAAGCAGATTTTTTCAGCACTTCACCTTCAGCCAGACCCATTTTTTTCAGGCCATCTTCAAGTGCTTCCTTTGGAATCAGCTTATTGCCTTTCAGTTCGATTTTCGAAATGACTGGGCGCTCTACCACCTGAAAAACTAGAGTATTGCCTTGCTGAACAGCTTTGATGTCATCAAATAAGCCTGATGCATATAAACTGCGAATTGCATTGGCAATGACCGGATCATTGACCCGATCACCACTGTTAATTGGCACGAGGCCATATACATTCTCAGGAGTTAAACGCACTAATCCATCAAATTTTATATCTTGTACAATGAATTCATCTGCTGCATATACTTGTTGTGCTACTGCCATTGCACTAACGAGTGCCAGAGGCATAAATAAATGTGTGTGCTGCATGCCAGTCTTTTCCGCTGTTAATTTATTCCATCTACGTTGTTATAAACGCATAAAATCATTAAATAATGCCAGAAGCATCATACTGCCGAGCAGTACCATACCAATTTTTAGTCCAACCAATTGTATTTGTTCGGAAACAGGTTTACCACGAATTAATTCAACAAAATAGTAAACCAGATGTCCGCCATCAAGCATTGGAATCGGCAGTAGATTTAATATTCCTAAACTTACACTCATTAGCGCCATAAAGGAAATAAAAGTTTCCCAACCCATTTCTGCGCTTTGTCCTGCGACTTTGGCAATGGTGATCGGTCCAGATAAGTTATCCAGTCCAATCATGCCACGTACCATTTTGACAATCGAGTTCAGAATCATCGAAGATAAGTGCACCGTTTTATCAAATGCCATCACCAGTGCTTCAGCTGGATTGTAGTGAATGGTCTGCTTATATTCTGCAGGAATCGAGATTTTACCGGGATCACTTTGTACACCGAGCATACCCGTGACATTGCCCATATTGTCACGCTTGCCCTGTGGCATCACTTCAAGTTGCACCACCTGGTTTTCGCGCAATACATCCATCTTCAATAACTTTTCTGGTGATGCCTGTACAATTTGTACCACATCAAACCAGTCTTTCATCTGGACACCATCAATGGCCAGAATTTTGTCACCTTGCTTCAGGCCTTGGCGAATTGCTGCACCATCTTCAGTCAGCTTGCTAATCACAGCCGGAATTTCCGGTCGATAAGGCAAGAAGCCCAGACTGTCTAACGGAGATTGACTCTGGTCTTTTAAATAGTCCCGAATCGGTAACTGGAACAGCTTGTTTTCCCCGGCACGTTCTGCCTGAATAGACACTACACCGGTTTCACCCACACGATCCACCAGCGCATAACTCAGTTTTTCCCAGGTTTCGACTGGAGTCCCGTCCACAGCAACAATTTTGTCACCCGGCTGCATTTGTACTGTTGCAGCCGGCGTATCTGGTAAAACTTTACCAACGCGGGTATTCAGCTGCTCTTGTGCCGGTAAAAACAGCACCCAGAATAACAGCACCGCAAGAATGAGGTTGATCAATGGTCCCGCTGCCACAATGGCAATCCGTTTCCAGGGATGCTGACGGTTAAATGCTTTGGGCAAGTCTTCTTCAGCAACATTGCCTTCACGTTCATCCAGCATTTTCACATAACCGCCTAAAGGTAAGGCGGATAGCTGATATTGAATGCCAGATTTTTTTGAGGTCCACTTTAACAGCGTTGGTCCAAAACCAATCGAATACACCAACACTTTAACGCCCAGTTTACGCGCCACAATATAGTGACCAAACTCATGAATCGCAATTAAGGGACCGAGTAACAGGATTGCGGCTGCAATAATAAACAAGGCGTTCATGTCTTAACTTCCTTTATTCACAACATACTGCTGTGATAAACCTCGTGCCATTTGATCTGCCTGCAAGATAGCCTCCAGATCATTTGCCGGCTGATTATCCATCTGATTCAGGACATGCTCAACCACTTGAGGGATTTGGGTAAACCTAATTTGCTGATGTAAAAATGCGTCAACTGCAATTTCATTGGCCGCATTTAAAATCGTGGGTGCAATCCCGCCGCTCTGCATCGCCTGACGCGCCAACTTTAATGCAGGAAACCGAATCACATCCGGTTCCTGAAAGTTAAGCTGCGAGTGCATAAACAGATCTAAGGGTGGTACATGCGTACTGATTCGCTCAGGCCATGCCAATGCATGTGCAATAGGTGTGCCCATATCCGGATTACCCATTTGTGCCAAAGTTGAACCATCTACATATTGAACCATGGAGTGAATAATACTCTGTGGATGCACCACGACTGTAACAAATTGTTCTTGAACTGCAAACAAATGACAGGCTTCGATCAATTCCAGACCTTTATTCATTAAAGTCGCTGAATCGACCGAAATTTTTTGGCCCATTGACCAGTTGGGATGCTTGCAGGCCTGTGCAGGCGTCACATCTTCAAGCTGTTGTAGACTATGATTGAGAAACGGCCCACCAGATGCAGTTAACAAAATTTGCGAGACACCCAGCTTGGGCTTGCCATGACGCTCTGCCTCAAAATAGTGCTGTGGTAAACACTGGAAAATCGCATTGTGTTCGGAATCCACCGGAAGCAACAATGCACCATGATCGCGTGCAGCCTGCATCATGATGTCACCGGACATCACCAAAGCTTCTTTATTGGCCAACAGTACGCGCTTGCCTGCTTTTACTGCAGCCAGTGTCGGCAACAATCCGGCAGCACCGACAATGGCAGCCATGACAATATCGACATCCGCATGTTCAGCCACAGCAATTAAACCGGCTTCATCTTGCAGAATTTCAATATCAGCCAGACCATGTTGCTGAAGGAGTTTTGAAAACTCCTCCACTTTTGCCGCAGGCACCACCGCCACTTTAGGGCGATATTGCTGGCAAATCTTGACCAGCTCATCAATACGACTTTGCGCGGTTACAGCAAAAACCGAGTACGCTTCAGGATGTCGCTGCAAGATTTTTAAAGTACTTTGACCAATAGAACCTGTAGCACCCAGTATACAAACCGCTTGTGACATTTATAAATCTACACCAATAAGTTTTAGAACAGCAATACCTGCCGCAAAGATTGGAGCTGCAGCAAGCAAAGAATCAATACGATCCAGCACCCCACCATGACCCGGTAAAATACGGCCCGAGTCTTTAATACCGGCACGTCGTTTGATCATGGATTCAAACAGATCTCCCAGTACTGAACTGAAGACCGTGATCACCGATAAGGTCAGGAATAAAATAAGTTCTGGCCAGGTCATCTCCAGATAAAGCAAAGCAACTGCAATCACAATCAGCATTGAGGTGACCACACCACCATACAGCCCTTCTACAGATTTGTTTGGGCTGACATTTGGTGCAAGTTTTTTCCTACCGAATTTACGGCCAACAAAATACGCACCGCTGTCTGCGCCCCATACCAGTAAAAACAGGTACATCAACCACCACGGTGAACTTTGCCAAACCGAGAAAATTGCGGTGACAGCAGCAGAAATCAGCACTACACCAATGCCATTTAGGCTTGTATTGTACCAGCCGTCATACTCAGGATAAGACTTGACCCAGTAAATACTGAGTAACCAGGTAATAATAGAAGCCACCCATAACAACAAAGCGACTTCAGCAAAATACAATGCCAATGCTGATAGAGCCGCGGTCAGCACCCCATATCCCCATGCAACGGGCTTGATGACCTGCTTAAATTTTCGCGGCATGAGTTTAAACCACTCATAACCGGCAACCCCGGCAGCAAGAACCATCAATACAAACATTGGATAATGTGATTCAGTAGCAAACATACAGCTCAGTACAACTGCTACCAACACCAATGCGGTTATAATCCGCTCAAACATGTATTAATTCTCAAGTTTTTCCTGATGAACCTGCTCTGATGTTTTACCGAAACGACGTTCACGCCCACCAAATACGGCAAGTGCATCATCAAGTTCTTCAACGGTAAATTCTGGCCACAGCGTCTCAGTGAAATAAAGCTCTGCATAGGCTGCCTGCCATAACAGAAAATTCGACAGACGGAAATCTCCGCCAGTACGAATCAGCAGATCAACTGCTGGTAAGTCACCGAGGCTGACATATTGACCAAATACATCAGTATCAATTGCATCAAGATCTAATTTATTTGTTAAAACATCACTGGCAATTTGCTTTGCAGCTTGTGCCATATCCCACATACCGCCATAACTGATTGCAATAGTGAGTGTCATACTATTGAAATTAGCAGTCCTTTGTTCGGCTTGCAACATGAGTCCCTGCAATTCAGCGGACAAACGGCTGCGATCACCGATAAAACGTAAGGCAATATTGAATTTTTCCATGCGGGGGAGTTGCTCATGAATCGTGTCAAGCAGGAGTTTCATGAGCAATTCGACTTCAAACTGTGGACGATTCCAGTTTTCACTGGAAAAGGCAAAAACAGTTAAAGCCTGGATATTTCTTTTTCTACAGTGTTCTACAATCGGATCCAGAACCGTTTTTCCTTCACGGTGTCCATCACCTTTCTGCATCTGATTTTTTTTGGCGAAACGATTGTTGCCATCCATAATGATGGCAACATGTTTCGGAAGACAGGGGTTTTCTTCAGCAGCGGTCATCGATGAATTAGACCTTCATCAATTCAGCTTCTTTCGCAGCCAAGCGTTTGTCAACTTCAGCAACAAATTTGTCGGTAATTTTCTGGATTTCATCAGCAGCACGACGTTCTTCATCTTCAGAAATTTCTTTTTCTTTCAATAAAGCTTTGATATCACCCAATACATCACGGCGAATGTTACGAATTGCCACTTTTGCATTTTCTGCTTCAGTACGGGCAACTTTCTGCATGTCACGACGTGTTTCTTCAGTGAGTGCTGCCATAGGTACACGGATCGCATCTGCTGAAATCGGGTTAAGACCCAAGTCAGATTCACGAATCGCTTTATCAATTGCAGCCACCATTGAACGTTCAAACGGTTGAACCAACAGGGTGCGTGAATCTTCAACACCAACGTTTGCCACCTGGTTCAATGGAACGTCTGAACCATAGTAAGAAACCATCACATTATTTAAAATAGATGGATGCGCGCGACCGGTACGAACTTTTGCAAAACCATGCTCTAGAGATTCTAGAGTTTTGTTCATACGGTCTTCGCTGTCTTTTTTAAGATCGTTAATCATATGATCTTCCTTACTTAATTCTAAAAAAGTTAATTGCTAAATTAGCGCGTAGTATAAAGCGCTTTGGTGCTCACGTCATTAATTGGTAACGTGAGTCCCTTCTTTTTCGCCCATCACCACTGAAAGTAATGCGCCAGATTTATTCATATCGAATACTTGTAGTGGCACATTGTGGTCACGACATAAACAGATCGCAGTTAAGTCCATGACACCCAGTTTTTCATCCAGCACCTGATCAAAGGTTAAAGTGTCATATTTAACCGCATCGTCATATTTGCTTGGATCTTTGTTATATACGCCATCGACTTTAGTGGCTTTCAAAATCAAATCTGATTCGATTTCAATACCACGCAAACATGCTGCGGTATCTGTGGTAAAGAATGGATTACCTGTACCTGCCACGAATACACACACTTCACCCTGAGTCAGGTGACGGATCGCATCACGGCTCGAGTAAGACTCAACCACTGCACCAATTGGCAGTGCAGACATCAAACGGGTTTTAATATTACGGCGCACCAAAGCGTCGCGTAGTGCCAGACCGTTCATCACGGTTGCCAGCATACCCATCTGGTCGCCAGTGACCCGGCCAACCAGACCGTCTTTTTGCAGCTGGCTACCGCGGTACAGGTTACCACCACCAACCACGATACCTACTTGTACGCCTAAACCCACAAGGTGCGCAATAGAAAGCGACATCTGGTCGAGCACTTGTGCATCGATTCCCATGTCTTTATTGCCTGCCAATGCTTCACCAGAAAGCTTTAACAGGATGCGACCAAAGCGTGGCTTTTTAGAATCCAACATCATCAAACTCCAAAGTATTCAATTTAAATTTTTTTAATTCAAAATCTTAAGCAGATTTGACTGAAATGAGTTTTGCATACAGATCGTACTCGTCTGCATCGGTAATCTCGACTTCAAGCAAATCCCCTGCCTTAATGACGCTTTTATCGATATCTTCAACAAAAACATTGCCATCAATTTCAGGTGCATCTGCATAAGAACGCGCAACTGCCACCGGGAATTCTTCTTCCAGATCATCTACCAGCACGGTCATGGTCTGACCAATACGTTTTTGGAGTTTCGCTGCCGAGATTTCTTGCTGAACCTGCATGAAACGCTCATAACGCTCTTGTTTAATTCCTTCAGGAACGTGGTCTGGCAAATCGTTTGCTGTCGCACCTTCAACTGGTGAATAGGTAAAGCAACCTACACGATCCAATTGAGCTTGTTTCAGCCAATCGAGCAGCATCTGGAAGTCTTCTTCGGTTTCACCCGGGAAGCCCACCACAAATGTTGAACGGATAACCAGATCAGGACATTTTTCACGCCAGATATTCAATCGCTCCAGTGTGTTTTCACTGTGCGCAGGACGTTTCATCAGCTTGAGAATTTTTGGACTCGCATGCTGAAATGGAATATCCAGATAAGGCAGGATTTTGCCTTGAGCCATCAGATCAATCACGGCATCGACATGCGGATATGGATAAACATAATGCAAACGCACCCAGATTCCCAACTGACCGAGTGCTTCACACATGTCATAGAATTTGGTTTTCACTGGCTGGCCGTTCCAGAAATCCAGCTTGTATTTGGTGTCCAGGCCATAAGCAGAAGTATCCTGGGAGATAACGAGTACTTCTTTAACACCGGCACGTTTCAGCGCTGCGGCTTCTTCAAGCACAGAACCAACTGGACGGGAGACCAAATCACCACGCATGCTTGGAATAATACAGAAAGTACAACGATGGTTGCAGCCTTCCGATATTTTCAAATAGGCATAATGTTTAGGCGTTAGGCGGATGCCTTGCTCTGGAACTAAATCAATAAATGGATTGTGTTTTGGCGGTTCAGGCACGTATTGATGAACCGCATCCATAACATCTTTATATGCCGCTGCACCTGTCACTTTCAGGACATTTGGATGCATCTGGCGAATCTTGTCTTCGTCTTTACCTAGACAGCCTGTTACGATAACGCGACCATTCGCGCTCATCGCCTCACCAATCGCGTCTAGCGATTCTTGCACTGCGGATTCAATGAAACCACAGGTATTTACTACAACTAAATCAGCACCGTCATAATCCGAAGCGACGTCATAACCTTCAGTCTTTAACTGGGTTAAAATACGTTCAGAATCTACCAATGCCTTAGGACAACCTAAAGATACAAAACCGACTTTGGGGGACTTCATGAATTTTCGCTCTACTAGAATGCGCGTATTGTATGTCTTTTCGCATCATAAAAATAGTTGAAAACCTGACTCTTTGCATCATGCACTAAAATAACGCCATAAAATATACAACATATTTGCGCGCGCACCAAAATAGAACATTTTAGATTTACAGCCTCAATTTAATCCGCTATACCTAAGATGAATTGTGTCGCTGTGGCACATTTCTGCATTTCATCGCAATAAATAAGCTTTAGTCATAAAAGTTGGCGTGCATCTTGCATCAAATCAGAACTTAAAATTGATTAAATTGCTTTATGAAGATGCCATTGCGCCATTTTAATACAGGAAAAAAACCGCGAATGGATCAGCTTATTCCGATCGACTATCGTGTTTTAGTGGACAATATGACCACGTGTATCTTATTGGTAGACCGCGATCTTAATATTTATTATCTCAACTCTGCCTGCGAAGCCTTATTTGATGTGAGCTTATTTCGCGCCAGTGGAAGTCCGGCACTAGGTCTTCTGCAACATCCGACCGATGAGTTTAATACTGAAGAAGCGCTGAACAACACTTTAACTACAGGCCAACCTTATACGCGCCGTGAAGCCACACTGATTGTCAACTTTAAGGACATTCATGTCGATTACACCGTTTCTCAGCTAAATCTGGGTAAGCCCTATCACCCACTGTTGTTAATCGAGCTCAATCCTCGTGACCGCATGCTTAAAATTTCGCGTGAAGAAAACCTGATTCAGCAACATCAAGTGGCTCGCCAGCTGATTCGTGGTGTCGCGCACGAAATCAAGAATCCACTCGGCGGAATTCGGGGGGCAACACAACTTCTGGCTCGCAGTCTGAATGATCCACAATACAAAGAATTTACCGATATTATTATTAGTGAAGTCGATCGACTCCGAAATCTGGCCGACACCATGCTCGGTTCACGCCAACTGCCAAGCTATGAGCTGGTGAATGTACATGAGCCACTTGAGCGGGTGCGCTCACTCATCGCCAATCAAAGCAAAAAGAAAATCAAGATTATTCGGGATTATGACCTGTCCTTACCTGAAGTTCTGGCAGACCGTGATCAACTGATTCAGGTGATCTTGAATATTTGTGCCAATGCAGTACAGGCCATGACCGAGAACAAAGAGTTTTTTGTCGATCACCAGCCTGAACTGGTTTTAAGAACCCGGATTCAGCGCCTATTTACCATTAACGGGGCAATTCATCGCTCTGTGGTACGCATTGATATTGAAGACAATGGCCCTGGGGTCCCCGAAGACATTATCGAATCTGTGTTTTATCCACTGGTCACCAGTCGCGCCAAAGGTACCGGACTGGGTCTCAGTATTGCTCAAAATATTATTCATCAGCATAACGGCATGATTGAATGTCAGTCCGTGGCTGGAAAAACCGTGTTTAGCTTATATTTACCTTGGGAGTCGAATCATGTCGCGAAATAAAATATGGGTGATTGATGACGATCGTGCCATGCGCTGGGTACTGGAAAAAACCTTTAAAGAAGAAGGCTTGGACGTGACCAGCTTTGAAGAAGCACAATCCGCACTAGATCAACTCAGTGTTGATGCACCAGATGTGATTCTGACCGATATCCGTATGCCGGGGATTGATGGACTCACCTTCTTGGGTAAGGTCAAACACAATTATCCTGACCTGCCTGTGATTATTATGACGGCGCATTCAGACCTAGAGTCTGCTGTATCAAGTTATCAAACTGGTGCTTTTGAATATCTGCCAAAGCCTTTTGATATTGATGAAGCGCTGGCACTGGTCAATCGTGCGATTTTGCATATTACCAAGCTGCAACAACAAGAATCAGCAAAAGTTGCCCCGCCGATTCAATCGACTGAAATTATCGGTGAATCTCCCGCCATGCAGGAAGTGTTTCGCGCCATCGGCCGTTTAGCGCAATCGCATATTACTGTACTCATTAATGGTGAGTCCGGTACAGGGAAAGAATTGGTGGCACATGCCTTGCACCGCCATTCACCGCGTAGTGCAAAGCCCTTTATTGCCCTGAATATGGCAGCTATTCCAAAAGACCTGATCGAAACCGAACTTTTTGGTCACGAAAAAGGTGCATTTACCGGTGCCAATACCCAGCGTCAAGGTCGTTTTGAACAGGCCAACGGCGGCACGCTGTTTCTGGATGAAATTGGCGACATGCCTTTTGAAACCCAAACCCGTTTATTGCGTGTTTTGGCCGATGGCGAGTTTTATCGTGTCGGTGGTCATATTCCCGTCAAGGTCGATGTGCGGATTGTGGCTGCCACGCATCAGGATCTGGAAAAACTGGTACATGACGGCCGTTTCCGTGAAGACTTGTATCACCGCCTGAATGTGATTCGGATTCACATTCCAAAACTGGCACATCGCAGTGAAGACATTCCGATGCTGGCGCAGCACTTCCTGGCACGTGCTGGTAAAGAACTCGGCGTTAATCCCAAAATTCTGCGTCCTGAAACCCAGGAATATATGCAAAAACTGCCATGGCAAGGCAACGTACGCCAGCTTGAAAATACCTGTCGCTGGCTAACCGTGATGATCACGGGTCGTGAAGTCTATCCAGAAGACCTACCACCTGAACTGAAACAAATTCCAATTCAAGATTTGGATTTAGGCTCACCAATTCCAAACTTAAACCAAGTGGGTCCACAGCACTGGGATGAATTGCTGGGTCAATGGGCCATGCAAAAACTCAAAAATGGCGAGATGAAACTTCTGGATGTCGCTACACCGATGTTTGAGCGCACCCTGATTAATGCTGCACTACAACAAACCCGTGGTCGCAAACGTCATGCAGCTGAACTTTTGGGCTGGGGCCGTAACACGCTGACCCGCAAGCTCAAAGAACTCGGTATGGATACGGCCGATGATGAGGTAGAAGAAGAAATCGAAAGTCCAAGCTAATCTATAAAAGCACCTTCGGGTGCTTTTTTATACTGAGATGAGTTAAACAGTTAAGCCGATATAACGCGAATAACCTGCTGCGCCCAAGTCTGACTTTAAGATCAGATAGTCTGAATAAGTACTGGCGGTAATTTCATCAAACATATTCACCTGATCGTCATTGGCATGCAGATCATCTACCGAACGCGGCATACTGTGCTCAAATTCATCGGTCATATATTCAAAGCCAATATCCATGGCAATAAATAAAGTATGTTCACATGGCTGTACATATTGTTCTTCAGTCCAGTCAATAATGTTCTGCTGGCAATGTGGACAGGCAATATTATCGGTGGCCTGAATATCGAGTTCGATCAATTGGTAAGGCATATAAAAACCAGTCTGTTTGCTATCCATCTATTTTAGCAAATTTTATCTGCCGATTTTACTCAATTAAAATATGAGCCATAACAAAGGAATCCGTAGATTCCTTTTTAATAGCAATAAAAATAGAAAACTGGCTTATTTATGAGCTGCCTTATAACGTGACAGTGCCGTGACTGCTACCGCTGATACAACCACCGCAGGTAAACTTGCCATAAGGATACCTGTAGTTCCCAAACCTAATGCCAAAATTTTCCCGGTTAATAACGGACCGGTCATGGCACCTAAACGACCTAAAGAAATGGCGCTGCCCACGCCTGTGACTTTACCTGCACCTGAATAAAAAATCGGAGAGATGCCATACAGAATAGATTGACCACCTGTAGAAAAGATCCCACCCATCACCCCGGCTAAAATTAATAGCGGAATCGAGGTACTGGTGAACAACAAAACCAAGGCAACAAATAAGCCGCTGTAAATAATGGCTGCCATTTGCCACAATTTTAAACGATCTAGCAAATAACCCAAACTCAAGGTTCCAATCACCGCACCCACCTGAAACACCAGCATCACCAGAAATGCCTGCTGTTTTTGCAAGCCTTGTTCCATCAGCAAATTAGGCAACCAGCTAATCAGAATATAGTTGATCATCAAGGTAAAAAAGAAACCTACCCAAAGCGGCACTGTATTTTTATACTGTTGCTGCTTGAACAAAACCTCGACCATGCCCGGTACAGCTTCGCCAGATCTTTTTTGCGCTACCGCTGCTTTAGGTTGATCTTTAAGAATAAAGCCCATAAAAGGGAGAAGCGCTAAAGGGGTTAAACCACCAATCAAAAATAAAGTCTGCCATTGAATATCTGGAAGCAGCATAGCCAAACCGGCGACAAAAATAGCACCAACAGGCAGGCCACAATACATCAAGCTATTGAGCTTACCGCGATTGGCTTCAGTTGCTTCATCTCCAACCACGGAAATCATGGTCGGCATTGCAGCACCCAGACCCAAACCGGTCAAGAAACGCGCAGCATATAAAACCTCGATGCTCGGTGCAATTGCAGTCAGCGACATGAACACACCAAAAATAGCCACAGACAACATCAGGACTTTCTTTTGTCCCAAATAATCCGCGATACGTCCGCCAAAGAATGCACCAAAGAGCATTCCAAAGACGCCCAGACTAAACACATAGCCCATCTGAACCTGATCTAAAGCAAAGCTTGCCGCAATTCCTTTTGCTGCAATTCCAGGAGCCTGAAGATCGAAACCCTCAAAAAATGCCACCCAAAAGCACAAGAAAATCGTCAATATTTTTCGTAATTTTTCACTATAAGGCTATATCATGATTGATCTCCATCAATAACCTATAAATCGTTTGATAGCCTGACGATCCTATTCCCCCTATTCTTATCCTAATCTGGTCAGAGAAATACCACGACAATAGTCGGATTTAAGTTCATCAACTTGGCTCAACACCCTTTCCATTAGACCTAAAAGTTAAAATTTATAGACTTTTTACATCTTAATAATTTTTATTATCTTTATAAATAAGTCACTTAGTTAAATAGTAGTTATTTATAATTGAAAGATAGCCGAGACTTATACAAAAATATCAGCCGATAAAAAGCCCGCATTGCGCGGGCTTTTTCACACTGTATTCTTAAGCAGATTTTTTCGTTTGTGCATTCTTACGAATCGTAATCATCACCAATTGAACAGCCGCAGGCGTCACACCCGGAATACGGCTGGCTTGCGCCAATGTTTCAGGACGTACATCCTTCAGTTTCAACGTGATTTCACGCGACAGCCCCGACACGATGTCATAATCGAAGTCGCCTGGAATACGGGTTTCTTCAAGACGTTTCATTTGTGCCACATCTTCATGCTGACGGTTGATATAACCCGCATATTTCACTGCGATTTCAATCTGATCACCGACCTGCGCAGATACATCAGAACCGGTTAACTCGGCAATTTGCGCAAATGAAATATTTGGACGTTTCAAAAGATCGATCGCTGAACATTCTTTAGATAAATCTGCGCCAGTCATCTCAACGAATTTCTTGCCCATCGGATTGTTTGGAGCCGCCCAAAGATGCTGCAAACGACCGGTTTCTTTTTCAACTGCTTCCATTTTTTCGCAGTAAACCGCCCAACGTGCATCATCGACCAGACCCAATTCACGACCGATCGCAGTTAAACGCTGGTCAGCATTGTCTTCACGTAACATCAAACGATATTCAGCACGTGAGGTAAACATACGGTACGGTTCTTTGGTGCCTAACGTAATCAGGTCATCTACCAATACACCCATATAGGCTTCATCGCGTTTTGGTGTCCACTGCTCTTGATCCCAGGCACGACGTGCAGCATTTAAACCTGCCAGCAAACCTTGTGCACCTGCTTCTTCATAACCAGTGGTTCCATTAATTTGACCAGCAAAATACAGGTTATTAATCGCTTTGGTTTCAAGGGTAAATTTCAACGCTTGCGGGTTGAAATAGTCGTATTCAATGGCGTAGCCTGGACGCAAAATATGCGCATTTTCCATACCACGGATTGAGCGAACTAACTCAAACTGCACATCAAATGGCAATGAAGTTGAAATACCATTTGGATAAAGCTCGTGCGTATCCAGACCTTCCGGTTCCAAGAATACTTGATGCGAGTCTTTATCGGCAAAACGGTGAATCTTATCTTCAATTGATGGGCAATAACGCGGCCCCACACCTTCAATTTTACCGGTATACATTGGTGATCGATCTAGACCACCGCGAATAATCTCATGCGTACGTTCATTGGTATGGGTGATATAGCAGTTCACCTGTTCCGGATGCATAGACGCATCGCCCATAAACGACATGGTTGGAGATGGGAAATCACCCGGCTGCGGTGTCATTACAGAAAAGTCGACCGAACGTGCATCGATACGCGGTGGTGTACCGGTTTTTAAACGCCCCACAGGTAAATTCAATTCGCGCAAACGTGCTGCCAATGAAATCGACGGCGGATCACCGGCACGACCACCACTGGATTTTTCCAGACCAACGTGAATTACGCCGCCCAAGAATGTACCCGCAGTCAACACCACAGTTTTGGCATCAAAACGAATGCCCATTTGGGTAACCACACCTTTGACGGTATCGCCTTCAACAATCAGGTCATCAGCCGCTTGCTGGAAAATATCCAAGTTCGCCTGATTCTCTAAGGTTTCACGAATTGCCGCTTTAAAACGGACACGGTCTGCCTGCGCACGTGTTGCACGAACTGCTGCACCTTTACGCGAGTTCAAAATACGGAACTGAATACCGCCTTTGTCGGCAGCCAGTGCCATTGCACCGCCCAAGGCATCAATTTCACGCACCAAGTGCGATTTACCAATACCACCGATGGCCGGGTTACAGCTCATCTGCCCTAAAGTCTCAATGTTATGAGTTAAGAGTAAAGTCTGTCGACCCATACGCGCTGCAGCCAGAGCTGCTTCTGTACCGGCGTGACCGCCACCGATAACAATGACATCGTATACTTTAGGATAATGCATAGTGGTAATTGAGAGATAAAAAAGGATAGCTGAGTATTATAGCAAATTTCATTCTAAAGTAGACAGATTCAGTCGAATTTATCCTGAGATAAAAAATGAATCATCCTGTACAAGAATCAAGCACTGTAATTTAACTTTGCAGAGGGACTATATAAATTAAACATATAAGTTCAGAAAATTACTCGATTTACACTGTTTAATTTTGAGTATTTTTTAAGCTATATACTGCTTACATTACAAACAAAGGTATAACTGATGAATAAGAATATTTTTCTCTCAACTGTTCTGTGTGGTTTATGTTTTGCGCCATTTGCAGCCTCAGCAAATGATAAGGTCGAAACCACTTATAATGCGCAAAAGTATCAACAGGTTTGTAAAGGCAAAACCCAAGGTGCTCAAGTCAGTTTTGCTCATCGAGGCATTATCTGGAATGGAACCTGTGAGCCACAGTTTTTCGCTTCATCAAAAAATGCTTCAATCAAAGGTGATGAAGCTGAACTCATGAGTACCTGTAGTGGCAATAGTAGCGCGACCACCGCCACCATTAATGGAACCGAAGTCAAAGGTAAATGTGCTTTAGGCTTTATGCCGCCACGCCCTCAGGGACAATCCCAAATGCACAGTCAGCCAATGCAACCACAAATGAGCCAGCCGCAAATGCAGCAACCAATGAATGACCAGCAGACTCCGCCTGATGCGCAAATGCAAACTCAGCCAGGCATGTAAGCTGTCATAGCTCTAAATAGCTTACATTTCAAGTAAAAGCTTTGACGGGCAAAGTGAATACATTTTGCCCGTTTTATATTGCTTATTTATTCAGCTCCGCTACACTTAAAATCTATCTAAAAATCAATAATAAAAAGGGATTTTTCATGGATTCGGGGTTTTTTAACTTTTTTTTGCCTATTACCTTGGCAATCATGATGATGGGGCTGGGACTCGAATTAAAAATCAAGGATTTCCTGCGCTTAAGCCGCTATCCTAAAGTCATTTTTATTGCCCTATTTACACAGCTCATACTGTTGACCAGTATTGCTTTCTTTATTTGCCTGATTCTGGACTTAGCTCCTTTACTCGCAGTAGGTTTAATGCTTCTGGCCGCTTCACCAGGAGGCCCAACCGCCAACCTGTTTAGCTATCTGTATAAAGGCGATGTCGCACTGAATATCACCCTGACTGCCATCAATACCATCATTTCTATTTTCACCCTGCCCTTTATTATCAATCTCTCATTACAATATTTTATGAGTCACGACTCGACTGTGACATTTCCAGTTGAAAAAATGATACAGGTGTTTTTAATTACCCTGATCCCCGTGATCATCGGGATGCTGCTTCGAGCCAAATTTCCACATTTATCCATTACCGTCAGCAAATCGATGCGCTTCGTTTCAATTAGTTTTTTAAGCATACTCTTGATATTTGCCGTTTTTAGAGATCGTTTTAATCTCTTTGAATATTTTTCCAGTATTGGTTTAGCTACTGTGATTTTATGTTTTTCCAGCCTGTTTATTGGTTATTGCATTCCGCTACTGATGGGTATTCCAGAAAAAATGGCACGGGCCTGTACCTTTGAAATCGGCATTCATAATACGGCGATTGCGATCACCATTGCGATTTCGGTCTTAGGCGATGTCACCATGGCAATTCCGGCCGGCATTTACACCATTGTCATGTATAGTTTTGCGACTATTTTCGGGGTGATGATGAGTCGCCAATATATCGCTTATCGCCATAAAAATCGTTTATCGGATTTGTAATTTATTTGGCTGAGTCTGCGATAAAGCTGTATGCTTTTCCCAAGAAAAGCAAAAGTATTAAAATAATTTTTAACAAGGAGCATGACAGATGGATTCTGGCATTATTACGATTTTACTGCCGCTTGCGCTCGCGATTATTATGGTGGGTTTAGGTCTCGAACTTACCCTCAAAGATTTCGCCCGGGTCACCCAACATCCTAAAGCTGTTTTAGTCGCATTATTTTGCCAACTGGTCTTATTGGTCGGTATTGCATTTATCCTGTGTAAAGTTTTGGCCCTGCCTCCACTTCTTGCCGTGGGTCTGATGCTGTTAGCCGCCTCACCCGGCGGCAGTACGGCCAATCTGTTTAGCTATCTTTTCAAAGGTGATCTGGCACTCAACATCACCCTGACTGCGATTAATTCAGTGATTGCAGCCTTAACTTTACCGTTGATCGTTAATTTTTCGATTATGCATTTCATGCAGGACAGCCAGCAGATCACACTCCAGCTTGGTAAAATTCTTCAGGTGTTTGGCATCATTATTATTCCTGTCGCGATTGGTATGCTGATTCGACATCATGCACCACGCCTGACTGAAAAACTGAATAGACCGCTGCGTATTTTTGCAGTCATATTCTTGATTCTGATTATTGTCGGGGCCATCTATAGTGAACGCACCAATATTGCCGAATATCTGACTCAGGTCGGTGTCGCCACGGCATTGTTCTGTATTTTCAGCCTGACCATCGGCTATTTTGTCCCCCGCTTAATGAATATAGATACCGCTCAGGCACGGGCCAGTGCCTTTGAAATCGGCATTCACAACAGCACATTAGCCATGACCATTGCCCTGACCGTGATGTCCAGCACTGCTGTGGCCATGCCTGCCGCGGTTTATTCAATCTTCATGTATATTTTTGCTGCCATTTTTGGTCTACTGCTTAACCGCTTTGCACCATTAGACAGAACACCTCTTCTCTCTAAGGTTTCATAAGTCTTTATAGAGCTTTATACAGGGTGCTTCGGCATCCTTTTTATTTTGGGTATGCATCAAGAAGATAGCAGCGTTGTGTCTGAACTTCCGTTACAATAGCTTTTTGAAAAATGTATAAAGGTTATTTCTGTGAAGTGGTTACAAATTCATATTACGGTTGAACAAGCTCAGGTCGATTATACTGAGACATTACTCAGCTCACTAGGCGCAGTGAGTGTGACCCTGGATGATGCTGAAAACCAGGATTTGCTGGAACCACTTCCAGGCGAAACACCACTCTGGAATAAAGTGATTGTGACTGGTATTTATGCACAGGAAGAAGGCGAAGAAATTGACGTTGCTGCACTAGAAACCTTTATTGGTGCGCAAATGCCAGAAGCGCCGATCAAGTACGAATTCATTGAAGATCAGGCTTGGGAACGCACCTGGATGGATGCGTATGAGCCAATCCAGATTGCTGAAAAATACTGGATTGTACCGGAATGGATGCAAGCACCTGAAGCCGATGCAGTCAATATCAAGCTTGATCCGGGTCTGGCATTCGGTACAGGGAACCACGCCTCTACATTCTTGTGCTTACAATGGCTCGGCAAAATTGACGTTAAAGACAAAATCGTCATCGATTATGGCTGTGGTTCAGGCATTCTCGCGGTAGCTGCCCTGCTCTTAGGTGCTAAAAAAGCATATGCCACTGATATTGACCCACAAGCAGTTCTGGCCACCCAGCAAAATGCTGAACTGAATGGTGTACTGGACAAACTTTATGTCGGCCTGCCAGAAGAATTTAGAGATGAACTCGGCACTACCAAGGCTGACGTATTTGTTGCCAATATTTTGGCTGCGCCACTAATGATGTTGGCTCCTGAGTTCGCAACTTTAATTAAATCTGAGGGACAGTTCGCACTTGCCGGAGTTATCGAAGAGCAAGTTGCTGATGTTACTAGCATTTACTCAAATTATTTTGATATATTAGACGTAGAAAAACGAGACGAGCACTGGTGCCGTATCTCGGGTAAACGCCATAAGAATGAATGAGTCTACAAATAGTTTATGAGTGACAAACGAACCCATTGCCCTACCTGTTCCACCACCTACAAGGTCACAGTTGCTCAACTCACCATTGCGCAGGGTATGGTTTGCTGTCCCAAATGTACCACTTCATTTAATGCCTTATCGCATCTGGTGGCCGAAGCCCAAAACTCGGTCACTACCTCAGCGTCTCAGGATCAAACCTATTCTCGATATAACCCACCTGTATATGGTCGCGATCAACAGCAAAATACGCACAGTCTTTTATATATTTTCGATCAGAAAGTTGAACATTCAAATATCGATCTGGAAACCTATTTAAACAATCTGAACTATTTCAGTACCGAACCTATCTCGGTACTGCCGAGCATGAACTGGGAAGATCAGGCAGAAAAACAGATATACCGTGGGCCAATGTATTATATTGGCTGGAGCATCTTGAACCTGATGCTATTTGGCGTATTGCTGTTCCAGTTTTTCTGGTTTAATCCGCAATACATCAAAAATAGTCATATCATGAGTCTGGCCTTTAACAATGTATGCGAGGTGTTTAATTGTTCCAATCTGGAAAAATACTACACGCTGATTCAGGTCAATAAAGTCAAGATCAAGGCAACCAGTCACAAGAAAACTGAATTTAGCGGTGAGCTGATCAACTTCCATGACCGTAGCCTGGCTTTACCGATTTTAAAAATCAATCTGGAACAGCGCGGTGAAGTTGTTGCGACTTATAACCTGTCTGCCAAAGAGTATCTGATTGAAAGTCTGGTCAATATTGAACGTATCCCGAAAAACAGTCCATTTAAATTCAAATTTGAGCTTCCTGTCGATCGTAAAAGCTTTGATCGCTATAGTTTGGAAATAATTCGCCCTTAATCTGAATAGAAAGCATTAAAAAATTAAAAAAAGTTAAAAAAAATGCAGTTTTCTTGCTCACTTTTGCTTAGACAATGGTATGATACGCGCCACGAAAGCTATGTGCTGCAACTCCTCGCTACTTTTTCACAACAAATACAGTCTTGCCTAATGCGCTATAAAATTTATTGCGTATCGTGCAGATTTTTTTGTTTTGATTTTGGTCAGTAACAAAACTTTAACTATTGTTACGCTTATTTTTCGACCAAAACGTTGAGATGTGTCAAGCTATTGGCTCAATGCAATGATTAAGTTTTAGAACTCCAGTTTTAGGATCTAAAGCGGAGTTCATTTCAATTTTAGACCACTTTTTATATCGCTTTACCCAAGCGATATTTGTTTTTCGGATTAATTCGCATGAATAGCAAATCTCCTATTTTTACTGCACAATCTGATGTTGCTTTACGTATCCACGTAGATCGCGCAGTTCGCCATTATTTTGCGCAACTACAGGGCGAGCAACCATCTCAGGTATACGACATGGTGCTAGCAGAAATGGAGAAACCTCTTCTATCTGTAGTTCTAGAATATACACGTGGTAACCAAACACGTGCTGCCGAGATTCTCGGACTCAACCGTGGTACGTTACGTAAAAAGTTAAAAGCTCACGGTTTAATGAGTGAATAAATGATAAAATGCTTGCGGCTTCCGCAGGCATTTTTTTTAACCTGTAAATTGCTGATTTTGTTTTATTCTGTTCCTTAAAAACTGTGACGAAGATCATGACTATTAAACGCGCTTTAATCTCTGTGTCTGACAAGACTGGTATTGTTGAATTTGCACAAGAACTTGCTGCTCTAGGGGTAGAAATTTTATCTACAGGTGGTACCTACAAATTGTTGAAAGACAATAGTGTCGCTGTAGTAGAAGTTTCAGAGCATACTGGTTTCCCAGAGATGATGGACGGCCGTGTAAAAACGCTACATCCTAAAATTCATGGTGGTATTCTGGCTCGTCGTGGTCTAGACGAAGCTGTGATGGCTGAACACAACATTGATGCTATTGATTTAGTCGTTGTAAACCTTTATCCATTTGCTGCAACTGTAGCAAAACCAAACTGTTCACTGGCTGATGCGATTGAAAACATCGACATCGGTGGCCCTACCATGGTTCGCGCTGCGGCAAAAAACCATGCATCTGTAGGCATCGTGGTGAATGCTTCTGACTATGCCACTGTTGTAGCTGAGCTTAAAGCTGAAGGCGCTTTATCGCATGCGACTCGTTTCGACCTTGCAGTAAAAGCATTTGAACATACTGCACAATATGACGGCATGATCGCATCTTACCTTGGCGCTCGCGTAGGCAAACAAGAAGGTGAAGCGGACAAGTTTGCACGTACCTTCAATACACAATTGAACAAAGTTCAAGATCTTCGTTACGGCGAAAACCCGCACCAGTCTGCTGCGTTCTACGTTGAAGACACAGCGACAGAAGCATCTGTTTCTACTGCGAAACAGCTTCAAGGTAAAGAACTCTCTTATAACAACATTGCAGACACAGACGCTGCACTTGAATGTGTTAAATCTTTTGCGAAACCTGCTTGTGTAATCGTTAAGCACGCAAACCCATGTGGCGTTGCAGTGTCTTTAGACGGCATTCAAGCGGCTTATGACCTTGCGTATGCAACAGATCCCGAATCTGCATTTGGCGGCATCATTGCATTCAACCGTGAATTAGACGTTGCAACTGCACAAGCGATTGTTGAGCGTCAATTCGTTGAAGTGATCATTGCACCAAGTATTGCTGATGGCGTACTTGAAGTGACTGGTGCGAAGAAAAACGTACGTGTTTTAGTTTGCGGTGAACTTCCAGCAATCGATGCACGTCAATCGCAACTTGATTACAAACGCGTGAATGGCGGCTTGTTAGTACAAGATCAAGACTTGGGCATGATTACTAAAGCTGATCTTAAAGTGGTGACCAAGCGCGCTCCGACTGAACAAGAAATCGATGACATGATCTTTGCTTGGAAAGTCGCAAAATACGTGAAATCTAATGCGATTGTTTATGCGAAAAACCGTCAAACCATTGGTGTTGGCGCAGGTCAAATGAGCCGTGTTAACTCTGCTCGTATTGCTGCAATTAAAGCTGAACATGCTGGCTTGGTGGTTGAGGGTGCTGTCATGGCGTCTGACGCATTCTTCCCATTCCGTGATGGTATTGATAACGCCGCTAAAGCGGGTATCAAATGCATTATCCAGCCGGGTGGTTCTATGCGTGACGAAGAAACCATTGCGGCTGCTGACGAAGCAGGTATTGCGATGGTGTTCACTGGCATGCGTCATTTCCGTCACTAATTGATTCAAAGTCGTATTTATTAATCCCCCTAAATCCCCCTTTGTAAAAAGGGGGACTTTTCACAAATAAAGGGACATTTTTATTCGTGAAGCCCTTCTTTTTTACAGGGTGAGAAGCATGGCTTCGCAAGGTGGGATTCTATTCTTTTGAGGGATTTTTAGATGAATATTTTAGTTTTGGGTAATGGCGGTCGTGAACATGCACTTGCATGGAAAATCGCACAAGACGATAAAGTTGCAAAAGTCTTTGTTGCTCCGGGCAACGCAGGTATAGCCACTGAAAATAAATGTGAAAACGTAAATTTAAGTATTTTAGACAATGCTGCGATTATCGATTTCGCAAAAAACAATGCCGTTGAGCTTGTCATTGTCGGCCCAGAAGCTCCATTGGTAAACGGTGTCGTTGATGCTTGCCGTGAAGCGGGTGTAAAAATTTGGGGTCCAACTCAATTTGCTGCGCAGCTTGAAGGCTCTAAAGCTTTCGCGAAACATTTCTTAAAACGCCACAACATTCCAACTGCGTTTTACGATGTATTTACAGAAGTAGATGCTGCGAAAGCATTTGTTGAAAAAAATGGTGCGCCGATCGTAATCAAGGCCGACGGGCTTGCTGCAGGTAAAGGCGTGATCGTTGCCATGACTAATCAAGAAGCATTTGATGCGATCGATGACATGCTTGCAGGCAACAAATTTGGTGATGCAGGTTCTCGCGTTGTAATTGAAGAATTCCTTGCAGGCGAAGAAGCATCTTTCATTTGTATGATTGATGGCGACAACATTTTGCCAATGGCGACTTCACAAGATCACAAACGTATCTTTGAAGGCGACCAAGGTCCAAACACGGGTGGTATGGGTGCTTACTCGCCTGCGCCTGTTGTGACTGCGGATGTATTTGAAAAAACCATGAATGAAGTGATGCGTCCTACCGTTGAAGGTATGAAAAAAGACGGACACGTTTATACTGGTTTCTTATATGCAGGCTTGATGATTGATGAACAAGGTCAACCGAAAGTGATCGAGTTCAACTGCCGTTTTGGCGACCCTGAAACTCAACCAATCATGATGCGTTTAAAATCATCTTTAGTGGATTTGGTTCAAGCAGGCTTAGACGGTAATTTACCGAAAGAAACTGAATGGGATGAGCGCAAGACTGTCGGTATCGTACTGGCATCGAAAGGCTACCCAGAAACATCAAGCAATGGTGATGTGATTTCTGGTTTAGACACTGAAATGACTGATGCAAAAGTTTTCCATGCCGGTACGAAAGCACTTGAGAATGGTGACATCGTAACGGCTGGTGGTCGTGTACTTTGTGTGACTGCACTCGGTAATACCATTGGTGAAGCGCAAGCAAAAGCGCTCGAGCTTTGTCAAAAAGTGACTTTTGATGGTGTTCAATACCGTAAAGATATTGGTTACCGTGCGATTGCTCGTGAAAATGCTTAACCATTCATTTGATTAAGTAAAAACCCCGCTGAGTGCGGGGTTTTCTTATTTTGCAATAAGGTAATTTTTAGCTAGTTTTTCATAATTTTCTTTATTTTCAAGAAATTATTGGCAATAGTCATACAAATATGGGAATTTATCGTTATAAGTTTGAACATCTACTTCAATTTTTTATATCTAAAGCATAGGTGATTTCCTCATGCAACTTATTCAAAGCTTTATATAACTCCTTAAACTCGGCGTTACCTAAGCCCCTCAATGCAACCTTTTGAAATTACCTAAATTTTTGACAAAAACTGTATGCTCATCCCTAATAAATTTATGCAAATCTAATAGCAAGACGCCGACACCGACCCATTTATCCAAATATGCACAGACGATGAAGTTATGTGCTATTTCCCAAAGAAGCTGAATCGAGATAACACCCTGATGTCTAGAACAGCGCAACGCTACTTTGATTCCATCAATAAATCATATATATCCATTTTTATGATTTAGATTGGATAAAATCTTATAAAGCTCACTATTTAAACACCCCCCTAAAAACCACATCCCTACTATAAATAAAATATTGTTTTAATTAATATTTTTATAAAACAACTTGGTTTTTTATTCAATTAAAGAGCTAAACAAGGCTTTGCTATCCAGTATATCGAATATAGATTTATTGCTATGATATCGACAATCCCAGAATGCTCAAACTACTTCATGTGCTTATAAACTATCTATTTTTCTCTCCAAAATAGATCATTTACAATCAGGTTTGTGGCATTTCTGACTTGATCGCGTTCACCAGAACAATTGCTGTAGGCTTGGATCTTTTAGTTTAAAGCCAGCACCAACAACGATCAGGACACATACTTAGATCGTATAAAAATCTTATTTAACACGATTTAAAAATGCTTATACTCTAGGCAAGATTAAAATTAGGAAAATTTCATGAAAAAATTACTTGGCGTTTTATTGAGTGCCTCTGTATTAACTTTGACTGGGTGTGGCAAACAAGAAGCGCCTGCCAATGATGCAGCACAAGCCAAAGATGCGAATGGCCTTCAAACCGTAACCATGGCATCGACCGGTTCAGATGCAGATGTATGGCGCTATATCGCCACATTACCTGAAACCAAAGCAGTCGGCATTAAACTTGATGTGAAAAATTTCACTGACTATGTGTCAATGAACACAGCCGTTGCCAATAAAGAAATCGATGTCAATGCATTCCAGTCATATGCCTATATGGTTGCGTATAACGATGCCAATACAGCAAAAATTGCACCATTGTCTACCACCTATTTAGAACCAATGGGAATTTACTCAAGCAAAGTAAAATCTTTGAATGAGTTTAAAACAGGTGCAACCATTGCCATTCCAAACGACGGTGCAAATGAATCACGCGCGTTATTACTTTTACAATCGGCAGGTCTGGTCAAATTAAAAGCTGGCTTTGACAATGTAAAAGGCACAACAGCTGATGTGGCTGAAAATGCAAAACAAATCGTGATTAAGCCTATTCAAATGGCAACTGCAGTACGTGTAAAAGATGAAGTTGATGCAATTGTGCTAGGCAATACGCTGGCAATGGAAGGCGGTTTAAACGTATTAAAAGATGCGGTTTACTATGAGCCAATTGATCAAAGCACAAAAATGAATGTAAACGTATTAGCGGTTGCAGCAGATCGTCAAACGGATCCTGTACTGCAAAAAGTAGGTGCCTTGTATCATACGCCAGCAGTTCAAGCGTATGTCGATGAAAATTTTGGTGGCACTAAAGTTGCAGTAAACAAGCCGGTGACGTATTTAACTGAATCAAAATAGTACTATAATAGTCTTTTAGAACAGGCAAGGACGATTTCTTGCCTGTTTTTTTATCCGTGATGCAGTTTTTGACACTATGATTGAATTTAAAGATATTTCAAAACAGTATGAGCTTAAGGGTCAAACCTTGCATGCCTTGAATCAGATTAATCTATCGATTCCAACCGGCAGTATTTTTGGCATCATCGGTTATAGTGGTGCCGGTAAAAGTACCCTCATCCGTCTGATTAATTTACTTGAGCGTCCAAGCTCAGGTCAGATTATCATTAATGGAACAGATTTTACCGCACTCGATGCCAAAACATTGCGTCAAGAACGTGCCAATATCGGCATGATTTTCCAGCATTTTAATTTAATGCAAACCAAAACCGTGGCGGCCAATATCGAAATGCCTATGAAGCTTCTGGGCTGGAGCAAGGCTGAACGGGAAAAACGCCTCGAAGAATTATTAGATTTTATTGACCTGAAACATAAACGGCAGGCTTTTCCGGATGAATTGTCTGGTGGTCAAAAACAGCGCGTCGGGATTGCCCGTGCCCTTGCCAACCATCCCAAGATTTTACTTTGTGATGAAGCGACTTCGGCACTCGATCCACAAACCACCAAATCAGTTCTGCAATTACTCAAAAAAATCAATCAAGAGCAAGGTATTACCATTGTCATGGTCACTCATGAAATGGATGTAATTGAAACCGTCTGTGATTATGTCGCTGTGATGGAAAAAGGTGATGTGATTGAAACCGGCAGCACGCTACAGATCTTCAGTCAGCCGCAACACCCGACCACCAAAAATTTTATTCAAACCGTGCTTCAGCAACATTTGCCGGTCAATATTCTGAATAATCTGGAAAACCAGAATCATCACAGTATTTATTGTTTAAAATTCCTTGGTAGCTCGGCACAGGAAACGGTGATTCAGGCCGTGATTAAACAGTTTGATATCAGTTTAAATATCCTGTTTGCCAACATGACCGAAATTAATGGTTCGGTGATTGGTCAGATGTTTATTCAGCTCCTGGGTGATTCCGCAGAGATTAGCGCTGCAGTGCAATATCTGAAAGATAACGGCGTACAGGTAGATCAAGCAGGAGTACAGGCATGAGAGATTTAATTGTACAGTGGCTGACGACAATTACTGCGCCGTTCTGGAAAAGCTCGCTGTCGATGGATCAATTTGTGACAGCGCTGCAAGAAACCTTTCATATGGTGTTCTTCGCAATGCTGTTTGGCTGTATCTGGGGTTTTATTCAGGCAATTACTTTAGTGGTGACGCGTCCTAACGGCATCTTGCAAAATCGTGTGATTTATCACGGTCTCAATCCGATTGTCAATGCGCTACGTTCACTACCATTTATTATTCTACTGATTGCCGTTATTCCGCTGACCAAGTTTTTGGTCGGCACTTCAATTGGCACCTGGGCCGCAATTGTACCACTGACCATCTATGTCGGCCCTTATATTGGACGTTTAGTAGAAACCTCATTACTGGAAGTGAATGAAGGCATTATTGAATCTGCGCAAGCGATGGGTGCAACCCCAATGCAGATTATTTTTAAATTTGTCTTACCTGAAGCGCGTAGTTCACTGATTCTGAACCTGACCACTGCCACCATCAGCTTGATTGGTGCAACAGCAATGGCGGGTGCTGTCGGTGCCGGCGGTATCGGTGATCTGGCCATTTCTTACGGTTATCAGCGTTTCGATACCTCTGTGGTGATCATGACGGTGGTTGTGTTATTGATTTTGGTACAGATTGTACAAAGTCTGGGGGACTGGTTGTCCCGACTTCGTTAATCTAGTTTTTATTGTTTTTAATACTTACGAACCCTTTCTCATTATTTCAAAGTAAAGTCCTGCAACTATTTGATACGTGCCATGGCGACAGGAAGTCGCCCGTTGATCTGTGGTACTGGGATGTACCATCAGATCAACAAAGAGGTTTTGTTACTTTTGCCCCGTCAAAAGTAAGGCACAAATATTACAAAGTTAAAATTGAAGTAAAAATAACGAAATTCTATTTTTCAAATAATGTCATGAATAAACTTACTAATATTTAAAATTCTTCTTTTGCTTTTGAAAGATGAATAGCACTGCTATGCAAGGTAACAAAAATCTTCTGTTGGCTTGATGATACTTCCTTGTATCACAAGCCAACGGCGACACCCTTGTCGCCAGTACGCATATCTTATTTTGGGGTAAATAAGCCTTTAATAAGAACATTCATACTGACTAAGTACACTCAAAATTAAAATCTAAAAGTTAGCCATTTCCCCTCATTTTCAAACTGAAACAATAAATCCCATGTTAAACTATTCAATGGTTTTAGCAGGGACTCATCTATGCACTTTGTTCATCTTGGTATTCATACAGAATTTTCGATTACTGAATCCATCGTACGGATACCTGACCTGGTCAAAGCTGCCGAAAAAGAACAGATGCCTGCCCTCGCGCTGACGGATCTGTCTAACCTGCATGCCGCAGTCAAGTTCTATGGCAAATGCTTAGGCAAAGGCATCAAGCCGATCCTCGGTTCTGAAATTCGCCTGAATGATGCCGAACATCGTATGACCTTATTGGCGATGACCAATAAAGGCTGGCGTAACCTGACTGAACTGGTGTCTGAAGGCTTTATCAGTGGTCAGCAATTAGACATTCCCTGCGTACAAAAACAATGGATTTTAAACCAGTCCGAGGACATGATTGCCCTGCTCGGCATGCATTCCGATGTCGGCAAGATGCTGATGAGTTCAAATCCGCAAAAAGCTGAACCCTTGCTGGAAGAATGGGTCGAAAAATTCGGCAATCGCGTTTATATCGCCCTGACCCGCACCAACCGTCCGGATGAAGATGACTTCATTCTGGAAGCAGTGAAACTGGCCAAAAAATATAATATCGGTGTAGTGGCACATAACGACGTGCACTTCATGACCCGCAATGATTATGAAGCCCACGAAGCCCGAGTCTGCATTGCCGATGGTTATGTACTGGGGGATAACCGCCGCCCTAAAACCTATTCACCTGAACAATATTTTAAATCTGCAGAGGAAATGGCAGAGCTGTTCTCGGATATTCCCTCTGCGATTGAGAACACTTACCACATTGCCAAACGCTGTAATGTCACATTGCGACTGGGTCAATACTTTCTGCCGGATTATCCAATTCCTGAAGGTCATACCATTGACACTTTCTTTGCACACTTGTCCAAAGAAGGTCTGGAAGAGCGTCTGAATTTCCTGTATCCGCCTGAACAGCGTGATGAACACTGGCCAGAAGTTCGCAAGCCTTATGATGAGCGAATCGAGTACGAGATTAATATCATTAACTCGATGGGGTTTCCGGGCTACTTTCTGATCGTGATGGACTTTATTCAGTGGTCGAAAAGTAACGGCGTCCCAGTAGGCCCTGGGCGTGGTTCAGGTGCAGGCTCACTGGTGGCTTATAGCTTAAAAATCACCGATCTTGATCCGCTACGTTATGAATTACTCTTCGAACGTTTCTTGAACCCGGAACGTGTGTCGATGCCCGATTTCGACGTCGATTTCTGTATCGCAGGTCGTGACCGCGTGATTGACTATGTGGCGCGTACTTATGGGCGTGATGCAGTTTCGCAAATTGCCACCTTCGGTACCATGGCGGCCAAAGGTGCGATTCGTGATGTGGCGCGTGTCTTGGGTAAATCTTATGGTCTGGCCGATCGTATCTCGAAAATGATCCCGACCAAGCCTTTAGGCCTGAGTCTGCTGGAATCCTTAGAAGCCGAACCACAGCTTAAAGATATCGTCACCAATCCATCCAACCCAGATAATGATGATGCGGCTGAAATCTGGGAAATGGCACTAAAACTGGAAGGTATTACCCGAAATACCGGTAAACATGCCGGTGGTGTGGTCATCTCGCCAACCAAAATTACCGATTTCTCTGCCGTTATGTGTGAGGCTGATGGTACTTCACGCGTGGCACAGTTCGATAAAGACGATGTTGAATCTGCTGGTCTGGTCAAGTTTGACTTTTTGGGTCTGCGTAACCTGACCGTAATTGAAGATGCAGTTAAAAATATTAATAAACGCATCAAATCTGACAAGCCTTTAGACATTGCCTATATCCCGCTTGAAGATAAAGACGCGTATCTGGTTTTTGCCAATGCCAACACCACCGCGGTATTCCAGTTTGAATCCGTGGGCATGAAGAAGATGCTGAAAGAGGCACGCCCAAGCAAATTTGAAGAAATTATTGCCTTCGTGTCGCTGTACCGTCCGGGCCCGATGGATCTGATTCCTGACTTTATCCACCGGATGCATGGAGGCGATTTTGAATATCTGCATCCCTTGCTTGAAGGCGTACTAGAACCCACCTACGGGATTATGGTCTATCAGGAACAGGTCATGCAGGCTGCACAGTACTGTGCCGGCTATACCCTCGGTGGCGCGGACTTGTTACGTCGTGCCATGGGTAAGAAAAAACCGGAAGAGATGGTCAAACAGCGCCAGATCTTTATTGAAGGTGCATCGAAAAAAGACATTGATGAAGCCACTGCCAACCATATTTTCGACTATATGGAAAAGTTTGCCGGCTATGGCTTTAACAAATCACATGCTGCGGCCTATGCTTTGGTTGCCTATCAGACTGCATGGCTAAAAGCGCATTATCCGGCGGAATTCCTGTCTGCGGTGTTGACCTCGGAGATGCAGAACACCGACAACGTGGTATTCCTGATTGATGACTGTCGCAAGAATCATCTGGAAGTTTTACCACCTTCCGTGAATATGTCGCTGTATCAGTTCCATGCCACGGATGAACAAACCATTGTCTATGGTCTGGGTGCGATTAAAGGTGTCGGTGAAGCTGCGATGCAATCAGTGATTGACGCGCGTACACAAGAAGGTCCTTTCCGTGACCTGTTTGATTTCTGTCATCGTATTGACCTGAAAAAAATCAATAAACGTACCCTGGAAGCATTGATTCGCTCCGGTGCGCTGGATTGTTTAGGCATTGATCGTGCCGACCTGATGGCACAACTGCCTGAAGCGGTGCAAGCTGCGGAACAGGCGCGCTCCAACCGTGAAACCGGCATCATGGATCTGTTTGGTGAAGTGGAAGAAGTTCAGCGCAAACCCTCTAAACCGGTCAAGCCATGGGCGGATGAAGTTCGCCTGAAAGGTGAAAAAGACACCCTCGGCCTGTACCTCACCGGCCACCCGATTGATGTCTATCGTAATGAACTGAAATCCTTTGTACCTAGTCAGATCAATGAGCTGACGCCGACACGCCGTGGCGTGACCACCGTATTTGCAGGACTGGTGGTGGATATTGCCAATTTCCCGAACCGGATGATGATGACTCTGGATGATGGTACGGCGCGTATTGAAATTTCAGCCAATCATGAACGTTTTAACCGCTTTAAAGAGATTATCCAGCTGGATAAAGTTGTGGTGATTGAAGGTGAAATCTATGAGCGTGAAGGCTTTGACCGCCCAATGGGACGTCTTACTAAAGCCTTTAGCCTGAATGAAATTCGCCAGAAGCGTGCCAACAGCATTAAAATCACCCTAACTGCCGAGCATTTCAGTAAAAGTCTGAGTCGTGACTTGCAGCAGATTTTGACACCATATACCAATATCGACATGTCAGCGCATATTCCGGTAATTCTGTATTTAGACTATCCTTATGCTACGACTGAACTTCATCTGGGTCTCAACTGGAAAGTGGCACCACTGGACGAACTATTGGCTAAATTGCGTGATTATTTTGGTAAAGAAGCATTGCATATTGAATATCAGGTCAAGTCCAAAGCCGCCAAAGCTGTTTCTTATGAACAGGCCAAACCGGTCAATGTTCCACCACCACCTGCTGGCATGAGCATGGACGATGCGCTGGAACTGTATCAGGCTGAATCCCAGCCACAATATTCATAAATCCTGATCTTTAAAAAACCTTTAAATTGGAATCCTCATGAGTCAAATTGACAATGCTGCTGTTTCAGCACATCTCTCCCATGTGCGTATTGTCATGGTCAATACCACTTTACCTGCCAACATCGGCAGTGCTTTACGCGCCATGAAAACCATGGGCCTGTCCAAGCTGGTTCTGGTGGCGCCAAAAACCTATCCGCATCCGGATATTGATGCACTGGCCGCAGGCGCAACTGACCTGATCGAGCAGATCGAGATTGTAGAAACGCTCGAAGATGCCATTAAAGACTGTCAGATTGTATTCGGTACCAGCGCACGTAGCCGTACCATTCCCTGGCCGCTGTTAGATGTGCGCCCTGCTGCGACAAAAGCCATGAGCGCCGTGGTACAAGAGCAGCAAGAAGTTGCAATTCTATTTGGCCGTGAAGACCGCGGTCTGACCAATGAAGAACTGGCAATGGCCAACTATCACCTGACCATTCCAGTCAATACCGATTACGGCGTACTGAATGTGGCTCAAGCCATTCAGGTGATCTGCTATGAAATGCGCATGGCAGCCATGAGCCAGATTGAACAACCACGTGATGCTAAAGCAACCATGCAAGTCATTGATGGCATTGAAATGGAATGGGATGAGCCTTTGGTGAATCATGCGCAGATGGAACAGTTCTATCCGCATTTGGAAAAAATGCTGGCCGAAATTGAATTTATGGACCCAAAAAATCCAAGATTATTGCCTTTACGCTTGCGTCGTCTCTTTGGACGTATACAATTAGATCGTATGGAATATCATTTACTTCGTGGTATTTTCAGCCGCGTTCAGGCCTTAAATAACGGCACGTGGAAAAAATCTTCACATACATCATCACAGGACGAGGATCAAATCTAATGCTAAAACAGCTCAAAGAAGATATACAAGCTGTCTTTGCGCGCGATCCTGCAGCACGCAATACCTTAGAAGTCTTAACCACTTACCCTGGCATCCATGCGCTGATCATGCATCGCATGGCACATGAGCTATGGAACAAAGACTGTAAGGGAACTGCACGTGCATTGTCTTCATTTAGCCGTTTTGCGACTGGTATTGAAATACATCCGGGCGCCAAGATAGGCCGTCGTTTCTTTATTGATCACGGTATGGGTGTCGTAATTGGGGAAACTGCAGAAATTGGCGATGATGTTACCCTCTATCATGGGGTGACTTTGGGTGGAACGACCTGGAATAAAGGCAAACGCCATCCAACTTTAGAAGATGGCGTGGTGGTTGGCGCTGGTGCCAAGATTTTAGGGCCATTTACTGTCGGTAAAAATGCCAAGGTCGGTTCTAATGCGGTCGTGACTAAAGCAGTTCCTGAAAACACGACGGCTGTGGGTAACCCTGCACGCTTTATTACCAAAAATAAACCGAAGGATGATGCAGAAACCCGTCGTCGTGATTATGCAGAAAGTATCGGCTTCCAGCCCTATGCTGCAACTGAAGACCAGTCTGATCCAATTCTGGAGGGTATGCGCATTCTGCTGGACCGTATTCAGCAAAATGAAAAACGCATGAACAACTTGTGCAACCGTCTTTCTTTGCTGGATCCGACCTTTAATAAACAGCAACAAGATGGTCAGCCTTTAAGCAAAAAAGAATTACAGATTCTGGAAGAAGCGCGCCGTGAATGTGAAGCTCAAACCAGTCAGTCTAAAGCCTGAATAGAGCGTTCAATTCTGTAACATGCATTTACTTGCATGATCGTTAGAGTTTTCATAGACTGACGGTCATGTGATTTTTGTACTAGCTGTTTTAAAAAATAACACGAATGGATGAATATTATGACCTTTAAGCCCTTGGCACTTGCTTGTTTAGCATTCACAATGACTGCATGTTCGACTGTCTCTCAGAAGTCTGCTGAGAAACCTGTGGATCAAGTGGTTTTTGTAGAACCTGAATTAAGTCCGCCATTTTATGCATTAAATCCATTCAATTATAATGAACCACCTCCGTTTGAGGTGCATTTGCAAAAAGCTGCGGCTCAACCCGTGACCAAAATGGTCGTGACTCATCCAAATGATCCATCCAAGCAATTAACCTTGGATGTCAATAAACTGATTATTCCCATTGTAGACAGCAATACACGTTCAATGCGTTATGCGGCTCTGGCAAATACCAATGAAATCGACATCACCGAGATTGATGATTTCCTGCAAATGGTGGAAGGTAAAGCACGTCATTATCCACCACGTTTTAGCGATCGTCAGGAACGTCGTGGCTTTGAAGCCAAACTGCGTGAAGTCACTCAACAGCTGGATACTTTAGCTGCACGTGAAAATGCCTCTTTCGATGTTCTGGTACGTGCATTTAAAGCCAGTGTCATGGCACGTAATCTGGATCTGGGTTCAGTCTATACCACCAAATCCCTGACCTATGCACAACGAATTCTTAAGATCAACCAAGATGATCCTGAAGTGAACTTCTGGTTCGGCTTTGGCCTGTCCGAAGGTGGCGGTCAACGTGAAGCGATCCCTTATCTGGACAAAGCCATGAAAGCTGGCGTTCAGGAAGCCTATCTTGCTGCAGCCAATAATTATATTGCGCTGGAACAGAAAAAAAATGCGGCTCAAACCTTGGCAAACTATAAAGTGAAATACCCGCAAGAAGCTGAAGTGGCAGACCGTCTGATTCAGGAAATTGAGAAACAAGGTCGCTGGAATGTTTGGCAAGTTCTGCAAACCGCAAATCAAGCTCCAGCTGCTGCAACGCCTAAAACGCCATAATCAAAATTTATCTTCTTTCTCTGATTACAAATAGACTGCTACGGCGGTCTATTTTTATGAGAAAAAATTAGTAAAATACAAACCATTATCCAAACTTACAACTTAAATTCAGTGAAAGGTTTTATGCACGAAAAAATAAATAAAAGATTAATACTGTGCACTTTAGTCATCACCAGCGTGCTGAGCGGCTGTCAGGTGGTCAGTGTTAAGGAACAGGCACTTAATGTCACACTCAGCAATGAGCGTGACAGTATTTTGACGCGCGACAAACTGAGCGAAGCCAGTCTAAATGTGTTGTCCATGACGGGGCGTGAAGCCCAGATCTGTATTGACCAGCCCGAAGAATGTGTAAAGGATCTTAAAAAGATTCCCCAGATTTTAGATGAACAATTACTTTCTACAGCAAGTGAGTTGTATCTCGCCAATTCTTTACAGAATGCCAAGTCAGCCGAGTGCAACACCAGTGTTTTGAGCAAGACCCAATCTCAGGAAAAGCAACAGCTGCAAAAACAGAATATCCAGAAATGTCTGGATCAGCAGCTCAGCATGCTGGATAAAAGCATTCGTTATAGTTATGCCTACCTGTTTAAAACCGAGCGTGCCCCGCAAGACCGTATTTTCGACAACCGTCAGGTTCAGATTCGTGATTTTTATAACCTGGCGATTGCTCATCTGATTCAACGCTATGCTGAACGTTATGAAACCAAGCGTTCCGGCCAACGGATTCAGGTGGGTAACAGTGTGTATAGCATTGATCTGGAAAATTTTCCGCAGCTGAAAAACCAGCCCATTGAGCAACTATTATCCACCTACAACATGAACTTCTCTGGGCTTCGTTCAATTACCCGTCGTGACGGTTTTGGTTCAGAGTTTTTAGTGGTTCTACCGGAGCAGCAACCATCCGAAAAAGATAAAAAATATGTTACTGACCCACTCAATCACAAATATCCGAATGGTATCAATCCCAATATCCACGCAGCACGATATCTGGCCACCACGATCACCGCTGTACCTAAATCAGCCAATAGTACTGAACAGATTTTATCGACCTCCGAATTTCATCTGAAACTCTATGATCCCTATAAATATGAAAAAATTAAGGTCGCTTCTAAGGAATATGCTCTGGCAGCCAATTTTTCAGCACCTTATGGTTTATGGCTGGCCGAGAACAATCTGGGGCGTCTGGCCTATCTGACCCTGATTGATCGGGATGATAGTCTGAGCATGCCCCACCTGTATATGCTGGAACCTTATAATCCGAACAAGAAGATCCTGGTATTGGTCCATGGTCTGGCCAGCAGCCCCGAAGCCTGGATTCGTATGACCAACGATATTATGGGTGATCCGGTTCTAAGAGAAAACTTTCAGGTCTGGCAGGTGTTTTATTCTACCAACATGCCGATTCTGGAAAGCCGTTTTCAAATCAATGCACTGGTTCAGCAAGGATTTGCCCAGGTCGCGAACAATGCCGCAGCTAAAAAAGATGCAGTACTGGTCGGACATAGTATGGGCGGCGTGATTGCCCGTTTGATGGTCAGCAATGCCGATATCAGCCAAGATGCTTTTAAACTGGTACAAAATACCCGTATTGAACAGTTTAAGGATAAACCGCTGTTTCAAGCACGCCTGCAAATGCAGCCGATTCCAAATTTTAGTCGGGCGATTTTCTTGGCCACACCGCATCGTGGCACAGAATATGCCAATCGCTGGCATACCAAACTGGCGCGTAAAATTATTCGGGTTCCAGGTGCATTTTTAGGTGCCTTTGCTGATACTTTACAAGGCGAAATCGGATTAAAAGAATTTGTCAAAGAACTGGGACATGACCTGATTCAAAATGGCCCGAGTGATTTGAGTGAAAATTCGAAATTCAATGCGCTGACTAAAAACATTCAGCCCTATACCGGCTTCAAATTTCACTCCATCATCGGTAATACCGTAGATACTACAGAACCTCAGCTGATGAGTGATGGCATTGTTTCCTACGAAAGTGCTTATTTGCAAGGTGCAGTATCCAGTAAAGTGATCAAGGGTGGCCATTCCATTCAGGAAACCCCTGAGGCCGTATTGGAATTGCGCCGGATTCTCAGATTACACCTGTCTGACCTTGGTCTTTATGATCCCGAATAAACAATTCCCTTAATTTAAATCAACCACTGCATGTTCACATCCAGTGGTTTGTTTTTTAAAATTGGAAATCATGCTGAATAAAAACTCAGACCGACAGATCTGTCGCATGACTTAAACATTCATCTGGAATTTCATTTCTTTCTAAAAATTAAATTTGATAGACTTGTTTCAATCTTGATTTAAAGCACCCTAAGATAAGCGACCTCATTCACTATGCTCCTGAGCAGATCCTCGATAAAATATTTTTATAGATCTGTTTAGATGTGCTTTAATTTTTTGTGCATACGCTGCTTATCAGTATTTGCATTTCTCTCTTGTTGAAAGGATTTATTTTTAATGACCAGTTCGGAAATTATGGCTGATCTTTCTACCTTAACGCCCATGATGCAGCAATACATGTCGGTGAAAGTGCAGCATCCACACTCATTGATGTTTTATCGTATGGGTGATTTTTATGAACTGTTCTTTGAAGATGCACACAAGGCAGCCAAAATTTTAGGCATTACCCTGACCCATCGCGGTAAAGCCAATGGTCAGCCGATCCCAATGGCAGGTGTGCCTTTCCATGCAGCCGAAGGCTATCTGGCCCGTCTGGTCAAAAAAGGCGAAACGGTGGTGATCTGTGAACAGATTGGTGAGGGCGAGAGCACAAGTACTCGTGGTAAGGCTCCCATGGAGCGCGGCGTGGTAAGGATTATCACCCCGGGCACCCTGACCGATGATGCCATGCTCGGTGCACATCAAAGCTCTAATCTGGTGGCTTTATGTATTCAGCAAAATCAGATCGGGATTGCACTGCTCGATCTCAGCGCCGGCCTGTTTAAAGTACAGCAGCAGGATTATGATCTCAACCAGCTCATGATTGAACTGGCGCGTTTAATGCCAAGCGAAATTTTGCTGGATGAAAATACCGCTGATCCGATGCTGACCGAGCAACTCAAGCAGCAACTTGATATTTCCGTGACGAAGCGTCCCAATGTGGACTTTAGCCTGAACAATGCACAAAAAACCTTGTGCGACCAGTTTGCCGTCAGCACACTTTCCGGTTTCGGGATTGATCATTTGCCGTTGGCAAAAGCTGCCGCTGCGGCACTGATTCACTATGCCAAAGAAACCCAGAAAACCGCTTTACCACATATTCGTTCGATTCAGCTAGAACAGAGTTCCGACTTTATTGCCCTAGATCCAGTGACACGTCGCAATCTGGAACTGATTGAGCCTTTATTTGAGCATGGTACTTCACTGTTTCAGTTAATTAATGATTGCCAGACGGCTATGGGTGGACGCTTGCTGAGTCGCACCCTGATGCAGCCTTTGCGTGACACTGCCTTGCTGGATGAACGTTTAGATGCCATCCAGTCCCTGCTACAAGGTTTCCATGAAGCACCTGTACGTTTGGTACTTAAGGAAATTAGTGATATTGAACGTGTCCTGAGCCGAATTGCTTTGGGCAGTGCCCGACCGCGGGATCTGGTACAACTACGTCAGGCCTGTGCGCAAATTCCATTTTTACGCCATGCCCTACAGCCGATTGTCAGTCAACAACAGTCTGAGCTATTAATCCAGCTAAATGAAGAACTCGGAGATTTCCATGGCCTGCATCAACGCTTGATGTCTGCCATCGTAGAAAATCCGCCGGTATTGCTGCGTGATGGGAATGTGATTGCCGAAGGCTTTGATAGTGAACTGGATGAATTACGTCAGATTCGTGATCACGCCAGCCAGTTCCTGATTGATCTGGAAATTAAAGAACGTGAAGCCAGCGGAATTCCGGGACTGAAAATTGGTTATAACCGAGTGAGTGGTTATTATATTGAACTCTCACGTGCTCAGGCCGAACAGGCACCCGAGCACTATATCCGCCGTCAGACTCTGAAAAATGCTGAACGCTATATCACACCTGAACTGAAAGCCTTTGAAGATAAGGTTTTATCCAGTGAATCCCGTGCTCTGGCGCGTGAAAAAATGCTGTTTGAAATGTTGCTGGATGAATTACGTCAGGATATCGGCAATTTACAGATGATGAGCAGTGCCATTGCCCAGATTGATCTGGTGGCAAACTTTGCCCATCAGGCACGTTTACGCAACTGGTCACGTCCAAAATTCAGCCCTGAAGTCGGTATAAGTATCACTGCTGGCCGTCATCCGGTGGTGGAAGCTTTAAGCAAAACTGCTTTTACACCGAACGATACGCGACTGGACTTTTCCCATCGCATGGCGATTATTACCGGACCCAATATGGGCGGTAAATCGACCTTTATGCGCCAGACCGCATTGATCGTCTTGCTGGCGTATTGCGGGGCTTATGTACCTGCACAAGCTGCGACTTTAGGGCCTATTGACCGGGTTTTCACCCGTATTGGTTCTGCCGATGATTTATCAACTGGCAAATCGACCTTTATGGTGGAAATGACCGAGACTTCGCAAATTCTGCATCATGCCACCAGTCAGTCGCTGGTACTGATGGATGAAGTCGGTCGTGGCACCAGTACCTATGATGGCCTGTCTCTGGCCTGGGCCTGTGTGCTGGATCTGAGCAAACGCATTCAATGCCTGTGTCTATTCGCAACCCATTATTTTGAGCTGACCGAACTCGATAAAGAAAGCGGCATCGACAACTATCATGTCACGGCTAAAGAACTGAATGGCAATCTGATTTTGTTACATAAGGTACAACATGGCCCTGCCAGCCAGAGTCATGGCTTACAGGTGGCGAAACTTGCCGGTATTCCGGCATCAGTCATTAAAGAAGCACAAAACCGCTTAAAGATTCTGGAAAAGCAACAACTGGTCAAACCAAAGAGTCTACAACATGATCTATTTGCACTGCCGGAAATTGTAGAGCCAGTGGAACGTATTGTCGAAATTGAGAAAGAATCTCCAGCTCTCGAATTACTTGAGGACATCGATGTAGACAACCTGAGTCCACGCGAAGCCTTAGCACAATTATATGCACTAAAAGATTTACTCAAACAGCCGGGGTAATTCTCTAAGTCATGACCTCATCCCGTATGGGGTCTAGCACTGATTTATACTTGAATTTAGCCCTATTCTGGCTTTTTTCAAATTTAACAGCCCTATATATAACAAATATCAATAAAAGGAATTGTTAGTTCCCCCTGTTTTTGCCTAAAATACAGTATTCGTAAATAGAACCATATTTTTTAGGTAGCTGTCGCCATGACCTTCGTTGTCACTGAAAATTGTATTAAATGTAAATATCAAGACTGTGTTGAAGTTTGCCCTGTAGACTGTTTCTATGAAGGTCCTAACTTCCTGGTGATTAACCCGGACGAGTGCATCGATTGTGCCTTATGCGAACCTGAATGTCCGGCGAATGCAATTTTCTCTGAAGATGAATTACCAGAAGGCCAAGAAGTATTTATTGAATTGAATGCTGACCTGTCGCAAAAATGGCCAAATATCACACAAATTGGTGACCAGCCAGCAGATCGTGAAGAATGGAATGGTAAAGCTGACAAATTACAATATCTTGAAAAGTAATTAATTTCAGTTAAAAAAGATCAGCACATGCTGATCTTTTTTATACTCAATCCACACATTTTATTGCAATATTCTCCAAATTTCTCCGTATATTTAGTCTAAAATGGCGCTATTTATAAATATCTGATTTCTATAAATGAAGAATTTTGCAAAGGGATTATTGAGTCTGTGTGTAATCCCTCTCGTTTTTGTGGGTTGTACCACGACCCCAAAACCACCGGGACAGACCGTGCCCGATGGAAAGCGGATTTATATTCCCCAAGAACGTGTTCAATACGACCGCAAAGTCCAACCCAAAACTGTACCTTATCTGTATACCCACTGGGTCTCTGCGCTGGATAATTTATCACGTGTACGTGAGTATGAAGTGTTTCTGGAACGCAATGGCGTAGGCAATATTATTCCCAGTTTTGAATTAATGCGCACCGCGCGGGACTGGGCCAAATGTGGTCGTTCACAGTACATGATTCCAAGCCGTGAATTATGGGCCAATCAGGTTCCAACCTTGCGTGTATTTAAATATTTAGTAGCCGCCAATGTCCTGACTGATTTTGAAGTCACTTCCGTCTATCGTGACCTGCCTTTAAACCAGTGTGCCGGTGGCGCCAATTCTTCACGCCATTTGTATAATTCTGCCATCGATTTTCGTATTGGCCCAGAATATCCACAAGCGCAAGACTATAGTTATATTGAAAATACCAAGTTCAAACTGTGCCAGTTCTGGGCGCAACATGGTCAAAGTCTGAATATGGGACTCGGCATGTATGCTTCTGGTCAGATCCACATCGATACCCAAGGTTACCGTACCTGGGGGCCAAGTCTGGGGCGAAACTCCTCAATGTGTAATTACTAAGTCATGACAACGGCTATACAAAGTTCATTTAGGACTTTATGTAGCCTAAAAAAACAGCAGCTATAGCACAATAAATTGCGCTATGCCGCGAAAAGTTTAAAATGCACCCATCGCAATTGATGGTGCTAAAACTATGCAACACATGTGGACAGACATTGACAACTACATTGAGTCACATTTAATTCCTGAAGATCCCATCCTGAACCAGACGCTGGAAAATACTGCTGCGCACGGTCTGCCAGACCATCTGGCTGTAGCAGCAAATCAAGGCATGTTGTTGCAGATGCTGATCCAGATGAATCAATGTAAACGTGTACTGGAACTCGGAACATTTGCCGCATACAGCACCATGTGGTTGGCACGTGCTTTGCCCGATGATGGCTATATCCTGACAATTGAAGGACGTGATACCCACGCGGCAATGGGTCAGGAAAATATTAACCGTGCCCAGCTCAAGCAAACTGTTGAACTGAAATGTGGTCGTGCAGCAGATGTACTCAAAGCTCTACCCGCAGAGACCGAGGCTTTTGATTTTATCTTCATTGATGCAGACAAACAGAGTTATCCGGAATATCTGGAACTCAGTTTAAATCTGTCGCATTCAGGTACACTTATTTTTCTGGACAATGTAATCCGTGCAGGCGAGATTATCAATCCGGACAATCACAAGCCAAGTATTGAAGGCATCCGTGCCATGTTTAAAGCGCTGCAAAATCATCCACGTATATTATCTTGTACCGCTTTACAGACTGTAGGCAGTAAAGGACATGATGGTTTTGCACTTGCGATTGTCAAATAAAATCAGAAGAACAAAAATTACCCAGCACCATATTTACTATATATAACATTAACTTAAAAACATTAACCACAGAGTTATCCACAATATATGAGGATAACTCTGATCATTTTTAAATCAAGCTGTAACAATTTACGTTGAAATTTTCATTTTGTTTGCTTTTTAGGCAATCCTCACTTTGCAACCAGTAAAGGCACCTTGGAATTACGGAAAATTGTGGTGGCAATACTACCGAGGAAAAACTGATGGATTTTGCTGTGACTAAATGCGCCCAGAACAATCAGTTGAATACCCATCTCCTGTTGATAGGTCAAAATATTCTCGGCGACATCGCCATAGCGATATTGCGGCACTACATCTAGACCCGCTTGAGTCAGATATTGCAGCGGCTCAGTTAAAATTTCGGCATGATCGCCAATATATAACAGGTGACATTGTAATAAACGCAGCAGATCACTTTCCGCAATCCGTCTCATCATTTTGATACAGGTCGGAGAATATTCATAGGCAAAAATAAATCGTGTTGGCGGTTTAAACTGCTCCCCAACGGTCATCACGGTACAATTGGCGCCACGAATAAAGTTTTCGACATTGGTGCCGATCGGTTTGTTTTTTTCCGCTGAGCGTTCACCGAGCAATCCGATGACGGCGATATCATCAGGCTGCAGAATCTGGAAACTTTGCTCCAGAAAATCGCCCTTTTCCTGAATATGTGTGGTGTGAAGACCATGTTCTGCCAGAATCCGCTCGGAAATGTGTTGCAGCAGGTTATTGCTATAATCCAGTGCGATTTCACTTTGTTTTTGTTCAAGCTCGGCCAGTTCTTTCAGTAACATGGCATTACTTTCAAAGCCAATCACCCCACTGATTTCCCCCAGATGATAACTGGCTGGGTAATAATCCAGAACCTGTAACAAGACCAGTTCACGTCCAGTCTGTTTGGCAATCCATGCAGCCGCGTCTGCCAGCGCGTTTATACATGGTGATGAGTCGATGCAGGCGATGACACGTTTCATGTTTAGCCTCTCTAGTTATGATAAAAATTTCTTAGTTATTTTTAACTTAGCATAAGCATTCAAAAATGTGCAGCGAAATCTGTAAGGCTTGACTTGAAATATGTTAACTTTTATATGATTGACCGATAATTAGAAGAATAATTCAGCCATTAGGCCAAACACTTAAATTCAGATCATTAAAATGCGTTTAAAATCATTTTCTAATTTATACCAGCGAAATTCCCTCTTGCTGTTAGGAAGTCAGCAATACTGTTGCATAAGGAAGAGGTCTTTATAAAATCCGCTCATGCCCTTGCGAAGCACTGCTTCTCATCCCAAAGAGAGAAAGGGCTTTTAATATCTCGTGGATTTAAATATCAATAGAACCATCATTTTCTGGTTGATGAAAGAGATCTACCGAGTGTAAAGCTTTATTTGCGGTATCGAATAAAGCTTGCAGGATTCCCAGCAACGATGGCCCGTGCTTCGACATCTTTGGTGACCATACTGTCCATTCCGACAATGGCCTGATCTGCGATTTTAACGCCATCTTTAATACCGACATGTGCGCCGAGCCAGACATCCCGGCCAATTTCGATGCCTTGTGAGCGTACCGCCTGCTGATAAATTGGCTGTTCTAGCTGCATACCATGATCAAATGCATACAGATGACAATACGCTGCGATACGCACCTGATCATGCAGTTTAATCCCCACCCGGCCACCATCCAGAATACAGTGATGATTGATCGCCACTTCATTGCCAATATCCAGGGGGCCATGCAGGGTGCAATCTGCGGCGATAAAGGTATTATCGCCAATGACGATCTTGCGTCCCGGTTCCGCAAAAATATGTGCCAGTGGCGAAATGAAACAGTTTTCACCAATCTCGACGGTTTCCATTTCCATCAGATAAGCCTGATATTCTTTTTGCCAAGCTTCTGCCCAGCCACGGTTTTTCGCCTTTAAGGACCAGTATAGCCAAGGCATATAGTTCAGGCGATGTTTATGCTGCTCACGATATTTCAGTAATGGATCTGCTTCAGTCATCTGTTGCTTCTTCTATGATTTTGAGCTGTTCACGGCCACGAGTCACATCCTGAATTTTTAAAGCAAAAGCTTCAATCTGATGCTTCTGCAACTGCGCCTGAACCTGAACGCCTTCGGCACTATAGTCTTCCTGATAATCGATTTGCTGCTGATTCAGTTCATACTGAAAAATGGCCCATTCATTAAACTGACAGAAAAATTGCACTTTTTTCTTTTCAATCAGTTCAATTTTGTCTGCCAGCAGCAAGCATTGTCCAGCGCAGCCGCCATAGGCACGAACCAAACCTCCGGTGCCGAGTTTAATCCCGCCATACCAGCGATTGACCAGCACCAGTACATTAGTCAATTCATTACCTTCAATGGTGGCGAGAATCGGGCGCCCCGCAGTGCCTGAAGGTTCACCATCATCATTAAAGCGCACCTGATGGCCAATTTTCCAGGCCCAGCATTGATGCGTGGTACTTGGATCACGATAAACGTCCAGAAAATCTTTGACCTGCTGTTCATTTTCTACAGGGGTCGCAAATGCCTGAAATCGGCTTTTTTTGATGTCTTCCTCAAAACTGACCAGGCTGGCAAGCGTATATGGCATAACTTCAGGCTTTAAAATCGAACCCTGGCAGTATACCTGCTTTACTTCAACAAATAAAAAGCCTCTCCATGGAGAGGCCCGATTTGACTCGATTGTTTGACTCAATGGCCTGAAAAGATTAGCGTTCCCGCAAGGCTTCTTTGGCCTTGTTGAATGGCTTGATCAGATAATCCATGACAGTTTTTGAACCGGTGCGAATGTCTACCGTGGCCACCATACCTGGGGTGATATTAAACTCCTGACCCGCATTATTATTCAGTTTGTCACTCTCCGTGCGAATATAGACCCGGTAATAGAACTGATCCTGCTTGACTTCATCACGGATGGTGTCTGGTGAAATCATCGCAACTTTACCATTCAACCCACCATAGATTGAATAATCATAGGCTGTAATTTTAACCAGTGCCTCCTGATCTGGACGAATAAAGGCAATATCACGTGGTGAAATCCGCGCTTCAACCAGTAGTTTTTCGTCGAGTGGCACGATGGTCATCAACTTGCCATTTTGTGGAATCACGCCGCCCAAGGTCATCACATCAATTTCTTTTACGATACCGCGTACCGGTGATTTAAAAATAGTCCGGCTCAAGGTATCTGACTTGCCGCGTACCACCTGCTGCTGAGTTTCCACATCGGTATTGGCTTTGGACAGCTCTTCCCGCGCACTCACATAATATTGATTACGAATATCATTCATTTGATTACGCAGGTCGTTGGCTTCACGTTTTAAGCGCAGCACTTCAACCTCACTGGCTGCCCCTTTGGCCACCAGTGGTGCTGTCATTTCCAGCTCTTGCTGTACCAGTACCAAGGCCTGTTCTAGACCGGCCACGGATTCCTCCAGATTGGCACGACGTGACTGATACAGTGCCGTTTCTTCTTTCACCAGTTTTGGATATTTCAAGACTTCTTCGGGAAATACCAATGGCGTACCGCTCACTTCCGCGCGTAAGCGAGCTGAGGTCGCACGTGATGAAATCAGTAAGGATTCAGATTCACCGACATTGGATTCAAAACGGGTCGGGTCGAGCTGAGCCAATACTTGGCCGCGCTCTACAATTTCACCTTCTCTAACATTGAGCGTGGTCAAAATACCGCCTTCTAAAGACTGAACCACCTGCTCTTTAGAAGATGGAATCACTTTACCCGTACCGGTAGAGACTTCTTCCAGGCTAAATAACCAGGCCCAGATCAGCAATACCAATAAACCAATGCCGACAATCCAGATAATGACACTCGATTTAGGTAAAGGTGGTTCCTGAAAGCTGACTTTGCTTGAACGTTTTAGTTCTTTGAGTTCACTCATGCACTTGCTCCAACAACCCGCTTATTGCCACCCTGTGACTGATTCAGGATCTGATCTCGTGGACCATCCATGACAATTTTCCCATCATTCACCACAATAATACGATCCACCAGCTCCAGTACCGCACGGCGATGCGTCGCAACCACCATGGTACGATGGCTCAAATAACTTTTAAGATGATCAATCAACTGCTTTTCTGACACATCATCAATCGCAGCAGTAGGTTCATCTAGCAGTAGAATTTTCGGTTGACGGATCAATAACCGTGTTAACAACAGCGCCTGACGCTGACCGCCAGAAAAACCAACACCACCTTCCAGAATGATATGATCCAGACCTTCTTTTTTCTCCTGCACAAAAGCGAATGCACCCGTGATTTGCAGCGCTTCCAGAATTTGCTGATCGGTGGCCAAGGGCGCACCCAAGCTGAGATTTTCACGAATCGAACCATAAAATAGCTGCGAATTCTGGTTCAGCAAGCCCATATCACGACGTACATCTGAAGGATCGATCAGGGTCAGGTCAATACCATCCAGCTTGACCTTGCCCTGTAATGGCGTCTGCATCCCGGACAAGAGCTGCAACAAGGTCGATTTACCGGCACCATTACGCCCCAGAATCGCAATTTTTTCACCGGGTTTGATTTCCAGTTTTGGAATCATCAGGCTTGGTTTTGGATCATCTTCGCCGTACTTGAATACCACACCACTGAGTTCATAATGACCATCCAGAGCTGGGCGATGAATCAGATGAGAATAATCCGGCTGATCGACCGATTTTTTCATCAACTCATCCAGACCGGCTTTGGCCACTTTGGCCTGTTGCAGACGACCCAACACGCCAGTAATTTGTGAAATGGGTGCCAGCATTCGTGAAGACAGAATCGAACAGGCCACCAATGCACCTGTGGTCATCTCGCCGTCCATCACCGCAAAAACACCGACCAATACCACAATGGCAAAGGTCAAGCCTTGGATTTTTTGCGTCCAGGCCGTCATCAAACCCACAATCTTACGTTGCTGCATGCTGACATCGGCTGAAACTTCATTCATATGGTTCCACTGATTCTGGAAGCGTGTTTCAGCTCTGAGCAGCTTGATGTCTTCAATCCCTTGCACGGCTTCTACCAGCAAAGCATTGCGGATGGCAGATTCACGCATGCCCAGCTGAGCCAGTTCTGCCAGTTTTTTCTGCGCCAGAATGCCAGGCAGGATCATCAGTGGCACCACCAGCAGCATCACCCAGAACAGGTTGCCGCCAATCACCCAGAAAATCCCTAAGAACAGGAAGAAAAATGGCAGGTCGGCAATCGCAGTCACTGTGGTTGAAGTGACCAGTTCGCGTACCCCTTCCAGTTCCCGAATCTGCGAGATAAAGGTACCAGTCGATTTGGAACGTTCACTATTTTTGATGCGCAAAGAATGGCCAAATACCCGATCCGAAATTTTCAGATCAGCACGTTTACCAATAATGTCTGATAGATAGATTCGGGAGACGCGTAAAACAAACTCGAAAATTGCCGCAATCAGCACACCGCCAGCCAAAACCCATAAGGTAGGAATCGATTGTGATGGAATCACGCGGTCATACACGTTCATCGAGAAAACAATCGTGGCCAGTGCCAGAATATTCGCGATTAAAGAGGCGAACATGACATCGATATAACGTTTCCAGTCATTCAAGACAATTGACCAGAACCAGTTTTTCTCGAACGGCTTGATATATTCATCCACCCGCGCATCCGGTACAGAAGATTCGGGACGCAGAACATACAGATGCTTTACGCCCGTCTCTAACTGTTCAACCGTGAAACTTTGAGACAAGCCTTCATCGCCACTGAGCTGTATACTAACGTTAGCTTGGGTGTCGATGCGTTCAATCACACCCACATCCCCACTCTCAAACTCCACCAGCAAAGGCAAACGCCACGGATTCAGCAAGCTGCTGTCAAATTTATTTTTACGGACATTTAAACCAATCTGCCGGCTGACAATTTTGAGCATCTCGTCGATGTCATGATGCTGGTTCCAGTCCAGTTGCAGACGAATCCGCTCCTCAGAAGGTTCGATCCGGTAATGTCTGGCAATATTCAAAACCGCTTTAAGCCACGGTTGATAATTTATTGTAGTACTCATGGCTGAACTTCAAACCCCTGAATAGAAATACGGTTAAGCGCGTAAATATCCCGTGTACGGCCGGTAACCTGAATATATTGCACAATCGCCGAATAGATGTCATAGCGCGCAGATTCAATTTCCTGTGCTGCACTATGAATCGCCTGTTCTGCGTTGAGCAAATCCACCACGGTTCGGGTACCCAATTTATATTGTTCTTGATACAGCTCTTTGGTTCGTACCGTGGTTGCACGACGTTGGGATAAAACTCCCATTTGTTTTTGCTTATTTTCAATCTGCTCACGAATCAAGCGAACCTGATCCAGTACATCCAGATAAACCGTATTGACCTGCGCACGTGCAGCTTCTTCGGCATAACTGGCAGAACGTGCCTGAGAGCGTGCTGCGCCACCCTGATAAAAATTACTGCTGGCTTCAATCATGATTGAATTATAAAAGCCGTCATCTTCATTATTATTCGGATTCCGCCCATTAACAGCCTGACTTAAACTGCCTTTCAGATGAATGCTTGGATAACGACTTAAACGTGCCTGATCTTTTTGAAAGCGTGCAACCTCTACACCTGATTGTGCCAGAATCATATTGGGAATCTGGGTAAATTCCGGATCCTGATACAGATCGGCCTGCGCCACAATACGTTCTGGAATCTCCCATTCCACCGCAGACACATCAAACCCCAGCAAAGTGCGTAAACGTTGCTGATATTGTCTGAGCTGGGTCTGCTGCACCAGCAGGTTCGATTGTGCCGCTTCCAGATTGGACTGAGCCTGAATTGGATCGGCCTGACTGCTGATACCGGCACGGGCACGCAAATTGGCAATTTCTGCAATCCGTCCAATGCCCTGAATCTGTTGCTGGGCAATTTTGGTAATTTCCTGATAACGCTTGATATTAACAATCGCATCTGCCACTTCAAAAGCCACCTGATCCAGACTGACCAGCACCCTTGCCTGCTCTTCTGCCAATCTGGCTTCCTCGATACTGACATTGGTTTTGATCTTGCCAAAGTCATACAGCATCTGTGTCGCATTTAAGGAAATCACTTGACGTCCACGCTCACCCGAGGTCAGATCACCGGTCCCCAATCCGCCCGATAACTGCGATAATAGGCTGCTTTTGCCACATCAATATTGGCCGCCTGTGCAGACAGGGTAGAAATACTCTGGCTAATTTCAGGACGTCGCTGAACTGCGGTATGGATCGCTTCCACCACATTCATCTTTTGTGGAATAGGAGCCACGATAGGGCCGGTAGCAGACTGTCCCTGTTGTGGCCGGGTAATCTGTGGCAGTTCAGCTACCTGAGAAGTGTCTAATGAGTAGCGACTGAGTGACGTAATATCAACTGAATGCGCTGACCGTGTTGGCTCTGGTGCAATCAGTTTACTTAAACCGTTTTTAATATTTGCAAAATGGTTTTGCGAAGTTTCTGCATGTGCCAAGGAAATAGATAAAGGCAAAAGAAGACTCATGAAGATCCCCCTTTTTTATCGGTTTTCCCCCTGAACATTTTTTATGTGCTGTACCCTAAATCGCATAATAATTAATGTTTCGTGTTTTAGCCTAACAATATATCAAATCGTTGTAAAAGATACTTTTTTAACGTTGATTTGATGAAAAAAAACCCTCATCCGACAATTGGTGCCGTGATGTGGGTATCTTACAGGCATAAAAGCTGTTTATACGGTAAAATCATCACCTAAATAAACTTTTCTTACTGTTTCATTGGCCAGAATTTCAGCTGGCGTACCTTCAGCAAGCAATGCCCCCTCACTCACAATATAAGCATGTTCACAAATCGCCAGCGTTTCACGCACATTATGATCGGTAATCAATACCCCAATCCCACGATCTTTCAAAGTGGTGATGATATCTTTAATATCACCAACCGAGATCGGGTCGACACCAGCAAAAGGTTCATCGAGTAACATAAATTTTGGATCTGCCGCCAATGCACGAGCAATCTCGGCACGGCGTCGCTCACCACCGGAAACACTCATTCCTAAAGAATCTTTGATATGAGTGATTTTAAAGTCGGCCAAAAGTTCCGCCAGACGTTGCTGACGCTGAGCCTTGGTCAAATCCTTGCGGGTTTCCAGAATCGCCATAATATTTTGTGAAATTGTCAGCTTGCGGAAAATCGATGCTTCTTGCGGCAAATAGCCAATTCCCTTGCGTGCCCGTTCATGCATGGCCAGATCAGAAAGATCCAGATCATCCAGATAGATTTCACCTTTATCCATACGTACCAGACCGACGACCATATAGAAGCTGGTGGTTTTACCTGCACCATTAGGTCCGAGCAATCCGACAATCTGGCCACTTTCCATACTAAAAGACACATCTTTCACCACCCAGCGCTTATTATAATTTTTCGCCAGATGTTTGATGGTCAAGGTTTGAACTTGCTGCGATTGTTCCATTAATCACGTGCTCCTGGAAAGGATTGTGAAGCTGATGGTGGAATCACAATTTTTACGCGACCTTCAGCTGAACCGGTTTTATTCGGTGTACCAATCGCTTCAACATCACCTTTATTCATACTATATTTTAAAGTCGCACCACGAATACTGGCCCCATCCTGCTGCAATAAGGCATTACCAGACAGGGTAATAATTCCGGTTTCAGCATTGTAGATAATTTTCTGAGCCTGACCTTTGGTTAGACCTTTGGAGGCATCTACTTTTTGCTGGAACTGTGTCGGGCTACCGGTAGCCGTAATCAGGCTAATCTGGCGCTTATTGTTCAGATTGGCCACAATTGAATTGGCTTGCAGCTTCATGGTGCCCTGTTCAATGATGACATTGCCAGAGTAGGTCGTCACCCCAGTACGCTCATTAAAAGTCGCGCGATCCGCCAGTAAAGTGATCGGCTGGTTACGGTCAGATGGCAAGGCAAAGGCCGCGATTGAAGCAAGTCCAATCACAGTCGCCAGCGCAGTACGCTTCAGGAAAGTGTGCATCATTTTGACTTTAGGAATTTGGTTCATACTTTCCTCGAATATTAAAGAATTCGTATTGACCATCATTAAGATTGGCTTTAAGACCCTGGCTGATAAATTCAGCCTGTGGAGACTCCACGATCACCGTTTTATCAGTTTCAATTTCACGTGTTTTTGGAAAAGCCGTCAGCTCCTCAGTACGGAACTCTAACTGTCCATTTTGCATGATTTTGGTGGCAAGCACTTCTTGAGAGAGTACAACTTTTGTATTGTCATCATAGCCATGCGCCATTTTGGCAGAGAAAGTCGCATCGACTTGAGCATTGTCATAGGTCGAAGCTTGCAGGTTTTCCAGCTTGGAGGTCTGTTGCTGTAGGTTCTGCTCAAGTCGATCCACCTGGGCGCGAACCGATAACATGCCTGATTCATCTGTCTGGGTTAAGTTAATCTCTTGAGCGGAATAGGTCATGCTGCGCGCGGAGTCCGTCTGCAGCTTATTGCCCTTGCCACTGTAATAATAATAACCACCACTTATTGCGGCAATCATCACAGCCGTAATATATAAAACTTTAGTATCCATAAGCGGTGTACTTAATCCAAAAGATATGACTTATTAATAAGGCGCACGAGTATATTTTTCAAGTAACTCTTGGTATACGCCTTTGGACATCAGCAGCATATCGCAGATTTCACGTACTGCACCACGGCCACCCAGCGCCTGAGTCACCAGATCTGCACGGCGACGAACTTCGACATGACCATTCGGTACGGTCACTTTCATGCCAGCAATGGCAAAAGCAGATAAGTCAGGCCAGTCATCACCCATATATAAGCAGTCTTCAGGGCCGATATTGAGCTGTGCACATGCTTCACGTAGTGCTGTGCCTTTATCTTCACGGCCCTGATAGACCAGATCCACACCCAGATCCGACATTCGTTTTTCGACAATATTACTTTTACGGCCAGTGATAATAATGACCTTGATTCCAGCCTGCTGAACCAGTTTCATGCCCAGACCATCGCGGATATCGAATGATTTGATTTCATCACCAGTATTGGTCAGCGTTACAAAGCCGTCACTTAAAATACCATCTACATCAAGCACTAATGCTGCAATATGACGTGCCTGCTCTAATAATACATAAGATGCCATTTATTAATTTACCCCAGCCTGAATCAGGTCATGCATACTAATCACACCAATCACTTTATTGGCCTTATCAACCACTACAAACTGGTTGATTTTACGTTCATTCATACGTTCCAGCGCCACGACTGCACGCGCTTCCTGAGAAATCGTAAGCGGATTCTTGGTCATCACGTCCTGAATTGCCAGATTGACATCAAAACCTTGCTGTTTATCAATTAAACGACGCAAGTCACCATCGGTAAAAATTCCCAGCAAGACATCATTTGCATCTACGACCGTGGTCAATCCCAGACGTTTGTTGGAAATTTCATACAATACTTTGTTCATGGCGGTATCTGGTGAAACTTTAGGTAAATCATCACCCGTACGCATCAGATGTTTTACATGTAATAACAGACGCTTACCCAGCGCACCTGCAGGATGTGAACGTGCAAAATCATCCGAAGTAAAGCCGCGAGCATCCAGTAAAGCCACTGCTAAAGCATCACCCAAAGCCAATGTTGCCGTCGTTGACGATGTCGGCGCTAAACCCAGTGGACAAGCCTCCTGAATATTACCCAGGGTCAAAGCCACATCGGCATTTTGTGGCATTGGGCCACGCTCATCGCCGCTAATGGTAATTAAAGGAATTTCAAGATGTTTGATGAGTGGCATCAGCATCATGATCTCATCACTCTTGCCTGAGTTTGAAATCGCAATCAGCACATCACCCGCGACCAGCATGCCCAAGTCGCCATGACCGGCTTCACCCGGATGCATAAAGAATGAGGGTGTTCCGGTCGAAGCAAAGGTCGCCGCCATTTTACGGCCAATATGACCTGATTTGCCCATTCCGGTAATTACCAGACGGCCAGTACACTGTAGAATAACTTCACAGGCCCGGCTAAAACGGCCATCAATCTGTGTGGCTAAAATCTGTAATGCATTTTCTTCGATGCGCAGTGTTTCAAGTGCGACTTTCTGAAAATCGAGTTGATTCGCTGTTTTTTGTGAATTCAAAGCCTGTTTACCTACGTTAAGGACAGAGAAAAACTCTCATTTGATGGGCACAATTTTCGCAATTTTAGCATAGCTATGCAATTGCAAGCTTTCTAAATGTAGAAGATTCGACAGATTTTTAATATATCTTGATTGTATGTGACTTACGCAGTCTGGTATCTCCATCTCTACATTTACTCCATTTTTGACGCTGTAAAATATGCTTGTTTTTTATTTTCTATCGACACACGCCTACTCTCTCCTCAATAAGCTGGATTCGAATAAGATCATACTCATCCCAATATCACCTAATCTCCCTGGCAAACACTAGTTCTGTAAAGCTGAGCTCAATATTCTGACTTCCGTCCAAGAATCACCTTTTTATCAATCAGTATCTCTGCCTAACTATGCTAAATATCTGAGGCTTTTTACGCTTTTGTCTTTATGAATAATTATGCTTAGGTTAAGATGATTCATCCTTTTATTTGAAGTCTTTTGAACAGCTATGCAACCATTTGTTCTATATAACTCAGAGCAACGCAAAAAAGTAGAATTCGTACCTCGTGTTGAAGGTCAAATTGATTTGTATGTCTGTGGTATGACCGTCTATGACTACTGTCATATTGGACACGCACGTACAGTGGTTGCATTTGACTATATTATCCGTTTCCTGCGCAGCCAAGGCTGGAAAGTCAAATACGTGCGCAATATTACCGATATTGATGACAAAATTATTAAACGTGCCAATGAAAATGGCGAAAATATCTCGGAGTTGACCGGCCGCTTTATTGATGCGATGAATGAAGACTTTGCCAAACTAGGCTGTCTCCCGCCTGATGCTGCGCCTAAAGCCACAGACTATATTGACCAAATGCAAGATATGATTGGCAATCTGGTCGACAAAGGCACGGCATATCCATCTAATAATGGCGATGTCTATTTTGAAGTCGAGAAATTTGCCAAATATGGCCGTCTTTCTGGTCGCAAGTTAGAAGATATGCAAGCTGGAGCTTCTGAACGTGTTGATGTCGAAGTTCAAAAGAAACATCCATTTGACTTTGTCCTCTGGAAACACGCCAAAGAAAATGAACCTGCATGGCCTTCACCTTGGGGTAATGGCCGCCCGGGTTGGCATATTGAATGTTCAGCGATGTCGACCTGCTGCCTGGGCAATCATTTCGACATTCATGGCGGCGGTGCCGATTTGACCTTCCCGCATCATGAAAATGAGATTGCACAATCTGAAGCAGCAACCGGTGAACAATATGTGAATTACTGGATGCATGCCGGATTCATTAATGTCGATGGCGAGAAAATGTCGAAGTCTTTAGGCAATTTCTTCACCATTCGCGACGTGATCGAAAAGTTCCATCCGGAAGTGGTGCGTTACTTTATTGTGTCTTCACACTATCGCAGCCCGGTGAACTATTCGGATGTTGCCTTAAAAGAAGCGAAAAATACTTTGTCTCGTTTCTACCATTCATTTAAAACCTATCAGGCGGTTTATGGCGATCATCTGGTGGAAACGCTGGATGATGCTTTGGTTGAACGTTTTAATGCTGCCATGCGTGATGATTTCAATACACCTGAAGCGATTGCAGTGCTATTTGAAATTAACAAAGAACTGAATCGTGCCGTGAAAGAGGAAAATGCGGAACAGGCAGCAATCTACTACGCAACTTTACGCCATCTGACCAATATTCTCGGTCTGGTACAACAAGATGCAGATGAGTTTCTCAAATCTGATATTGGTCAGGAAGCCCTAGGATTATCACCTGAACAAATTGAAGGTTTAATTCAACAGCGTCAAGATGCCAAAAAAGCCAAAGAATTTTCGCGTGCGGATGAAATTCGCCAATCTTTACTTGATCAAGGTGTTGTTCTTGAAGATACCCGTCAAGGTACGGTTTGGCGCCGTGCTGATTAATTAATCAAACAGATTTATAGAGAGTTGACACTGCTGTGGAATTCTCTATAATTCATCTCATTGCGGGAATAGCTCAGTTGGTAGAGCATAACCTTGCCAAGGTTGGGGTCGGGAGTTCGAGTCTCCTTTCCCGCTCCAGAATACGAAGAACCCTTATCGAAAGATAAGGGTTTTTTTATTGTGTTTAAAAAATTTCATTGATAAAAAGCATATCTCAAATCACTTATTCATCCTCTTTCACCCTGACATTTTTTGGGTTATTCACAACAAAGTGCTATTGTAAATAAACTTCAAAACTTTCAATTCCTTTAATTACGATATCGTTTCATGACTTATAAATTGAATGCCCGTCATCTGGTTTTAGACTTGTTATATGCGTCTCAAAATTCCACCGCCAGCATTAAACAGATGCTATGTGCAGCAGATCTATTAAGCATTTCTCACAATAGTCTCCGGGTTGCTGTAGCCCGATTGAATCAGGAAAATATCATTCAAGCTGTAGAGCGCGGGGTGTATCAATTGCTAGAAAAAAAATTTGATACTTCTTTTATCAGTTTAAACAAGCATCCCAATATGCAAATGGCGACCGCGTGGAATGGAAAATATGTACTGGTTTATACCGGTGCTTTGGGACGTGTAGATCGCACTGCATTATCCAAACGGGAAAAAGCACTAGGTTATTATGGCTTTCAGGAAATGGAGCAGAATGTTTTTATTCGTCCAGACAACTTAATGCTGAGCTTAACCGAATTAAAAACGGCTGCAATCCAGTTTGGATTAGATCCAGATGCACGTTTTTTTCAAGTCAGTGAGATAGATCAGGAAATAGATGTCAGTGCACTTTGGGATGTTCAAACCTTACATCAAACTTATCTGGAGGTGAATCAAGACATTCATCAATGGTTTGATTACTCTCAAAGCTTGCCTTTACCTGATGCAGCAAAAACTGCCTTCTATCTCGGTAAATCTGCCTTATTTAGTTTACGTGCCGATCCCCTACTTCCTGCAGAATGGATAGATACCGAGGCTCGACAACAATTTGAGCTCGCAGTCCGCAAAATAGAAAAACAGGGACAACTTTTATGGCAACACTATTTTAAAGACCAAGGGCTCTAAGTTATTTCTTTTTTATACACAAAAATAAATTGACTGTAATATTTCATCCAAATATATTGAATATAGCAATAAGAACTAAATATAGGCAGAAGAATGAACAGCAAGGTCAGTGTCACAGAACTTTTTAGTCGTGATGAAATTAAAGAACTCACCACGACCTCAGACTTGCACGGTGTCTGGGCAGTAGGTTCGACATGGACCGTAATTGTCATGACCTTTGGCACGGTCGCCTATAGCTGGGAATATTTACCTACGTGGGGGAAAGTCCTGATGTGCGCGCTGGCATTGGCCATTCTTGCGGGACGCCAGCTTGCGATGGCTATTTTGATGCATGATGCCTCACATCATAGCCTGTTCAAAACCAAATGGTTGAACACTCATTTGACCGACTGGCTCTGTGCACGCCCGATCTGGAATGAGGTCAGCAAGTATCGTCCTTATCATCTGAAACATCATGCTAAAACCTCTCAACCAGACGACCCAGATTTAGGCCTGGTGAAAAACTTCCCCATTACTCAAAGCTCATTATTCCGAAAATTCTTTCGCGACTTAAACGGGCAATCTGGACTTAAATTTCTGGCAGGTCGGGTATTGATGGATTTGGAGCTTCTGGAATGGAGTGTGTCCAACGATCCCAAACCTATTCCACGTGGCGATCGTAGCAAGGTAGATTTGGCCAAAAATCTGCTGAAAAACAGTTCCGGTATGCTACTCGCGAATGTCACGATTTTTTCTGTGCTTTGGGCCAATGGCCATCCTAAGCTGTATTTGCTATGGCCTCTGGCTTATATCACACCATTCCCTTTGTTTATCCGCATCCGTGCAATGGCTGAACATGCGGGTCTGGAAACCAGTTATTCTGCCCTCAGCAATACCCGTACAACCCGCGCAGGTTATCTGGCACGGGCTTTTGTGGCACCGATTCATGTGAACTATCATATTGAACATCATTTAATGGCCGCTGTTCCGCATCAAAAGCTGGCGAAAATGCATCAAATGTTAAGAGAGCGTCAGTATGTCGATGCTCCACCAAGTTATTTGGATGTCATCCGTTCACTTCTAAAAAACAATTAAGCCCTGCGATGCTCAGATGATTATATTTCAGTGCTGATGGGTCGAATGCCCTCGTTGTTCCGGTGGACAATTTTCTGCCTCAATCTGTAAAGTCATTTCAGTAATATGATGCTGATGGCTCAACATTTCAAAAGCCTGATGACGCAGTTTCTGATAATCTACATTCGGTGCAACCAAATGTACCGTCAACATGACTTTTTTGGAAGTAATCGCCCAGACTTTAAGCTGATGAATATCTTGTACGCCTTCGAGTGCTAAAAGATCATGACGCAGTTTTTCAATATCAATTTCATCTGGCACTCCTTCCAGCAGAATATTGATACTTTGTTTGAGCAAAATCCAGGTGCGTGGCAAAACCCAAAATCCGATCAATACGGCAATCAGTGTATCTACCCACATCCAGCCAGTAAAATAAATCAGCAGCGCCCCGATCATCACGCCGACTGACCCCAATGCATCACTCAGCACCTCCAGATAAGCCCCTTTGATATTTAGACTTTCCTGACTACTCGACACCAGAATTTTCATCGAAATCAGGTTAATGATGAGTCCTAAGCTCGCCACAACCATCATCCCCAGACTCTGGATTTCTGGAGGATTGCTTAAACGTTGATAGGCTTCAAATAAAATATAAATCGCCACCACAAAGAGCATCAAGGCATTAAATAAGGCAGCCAGAATTTCAAAGCGTTGATAGCCAAACGTGCGTTTGTTATCTGCCGGTTTTTGCCCAATCTTGATGGCCACCAGTGCAATCGCCAGTGCCGCAGCATCAGTAAACATATGTGCGGCATCAGAAAGCAAGGCCAGACTCTGCGTCAAAAAGCCGGCAATAAGTTCCACAATTAAAAAACTGGTCGTGAGTGCCAGAGCAATCGATAATTTTTTGATATTTTTCGCAGTCACAGTGACATGACTATGCTCATGATGATGTGAATTCCCCACCCCGCACTCCTTAATAATGATGCAACAAGGACATTATTTCTCGTAATTTTCCACACAGTTCTGATTTATATTACGCTTGATTTTTATCTATTTAAGTCTTTTTTGTATCCTCTAGTTGATAAGTTTTGGCAGCTTAAAGCTTGAGCTTTTCATTTTCTGTTAGCCACGCCTGAACTGAAGCACGCTGGAAATTTCGCTGGATATATACCTGAATTTTATCAGGCAGTTCAATCTGCTGGCTAAGCAGGCGATGCAGCATAAAGGCCAGATCAAAATCTGCAATTGACCACTGCTCAGTGAGCCAGCGTTCACTGAGCAAGCTCTCTGTGACTGCCAATAAACGCTGAATATCTTGCAAGACTTCGGCTGATGCAATAAAAAGTCCTTTAGGCGCAACAAAGATTGAGTCTGAAGGCATGGCCTGGCGGATTGCCATAAAATCAGTTTTAACTAAAGCCTGAACTGCACGGCATTTTGCTCTGGACTGACTCTCTCTGGGGTATAAAGCTGGATAATCAGGCGCTGGAAAAGCATCTTCCAGATATTCGGTAATCGCCCAAGATTCAAATAAATGAAAATCATCCATCACCAGACAAGGGACTTTTCTACTGGGGCAAATTCTGCGATATGCCATGCTTTGTTGTTCCAGCTGATCTAGGTCAACCGTTTTTTCCTGAAAATTCAGGCCTTTTTCTTTTAAAGCGACGTAAACTGACATGACATAGGGACTGATACGTTTTTTATCGATATAGAGACAGATATTGTGCATTTTTCTTCCTCAATTTTTTTATTCTATATTCGCCTCTACTCTACTGTCTTTCTGGAGGAAAGTGAAAATTGAGCTGCATAATGATACAAAGCCGGTTCAGAGCTCTGCACCAGGATTCACTATTCAGATTGAGAATATCTTGCTTCATAAATTACGGGATTAAAAAGACTTCTATTTTTTTACGGAATGACGTTAAATAAATATTTCCCGTTTTAGATTAAATGACCATGCTGAACCTGGACCATTTCCCCGATACTGTATATGCAATCCAACATCTCGCTTTTGAAGACCTCGGTGCTTGGGAAGATGTATTTTATCAGCTGGGGCTACGTGTCCGCTATTTTGAAGCCGGGATTGATGACCTGCGTAAGGCTTATGAACATCCTGGTTTAACCGTAATTCTCGGTGGCCCAATTGGGGTTTATGAAACAGAAAACTTTCCTTTCTTACAAGCAGAAATAGACCTGCTTAAAGTACGTTTGGATAAGAATTTACCCACTTTAGGAATCTGTCTGGGTGCTCAATTGATTGCGCATGCGCTTGGTGCCAAAGTCTATGCAGGACAGAGCAAAGAAATGGGCTGGTCTAAGCTCAGTCTTGCAGCTATCGAGAATAATCCACTGCGAAATCTGGAAAATATTGAAGTGCTACATTGGCACGGTGATACCTTTGACCTACCTGAACAGGCTGAATTACTGGCAAGTACTGAGCTTTATGCAAATCAGGCCTTTCGTATAGGCAGTAATATTCTGGCACTACAATTCCATCCTGAAGTCGCCAGTGATAGTCTGGAAAAATGGCTGATTGGCCATAGCTGTGAATTGAGTCAGGCTAAAATTGATATTCCTGCACTACGCGCTGCCAATCTTCAGTTTGCGCCTGTACTGGAAACTACCTCGCAAACTGTACTAGAGCAATATCTGGCACAATTAAATATCGTATCCTAGTCTCAGATACATTCCAGGCTAAACTCTTCCTCTCGACTGTAGAAACATTATGAGCGCATTATTCGGCATTGCCGTGATTCATTTTTTTGCCCTGATTAGTCCAGGGCCGGACTTTTTCTTTGTCACCCAAAGTGCCATCCGGCAGTCCAGAAAGCATGCTTTATGTGCAGCCCTCGGCATTTCATTGAGCATTCTGGTCTGGTCAATTTGCGCACTTGGCGGCCTGCATTTTTTATTTCAGAAAATGGTCTGGTTACAGCAGGTCTTAATGCTATTGGGTGGATTATATCTACTCTATCTGGGCAGTTTGATGTTGAAGTCGAGCTTTAAGACACCTCTACCGTTAACAAATTCGAAAGCAGAAGCTCTTTCTATCGTTCAGCCGTCGTATCTTAAATTATTGCTGCAAGGTTTTTTCACCAACATGGCCAACCCCAAAGCCCTGATTTACTTTAGCAGCGTATTTGCATTGGCGATTAGCCCTAATGCAAAACTATCAGAACAGTCTTCTCTTTTAGCTCTGGTCTTTATCGAAAGTTTGCTCTGGTTTACGGTTGTAGCCATTATTTTTTCAATGCCGAAAATGACGACTTATTATCAAAAATTTGCCAAATGGATTGATGGAGTTACAGGCGGGATCTTTATCAGTTTTGGCTGTCTGCTGATTCTGAATCGTGATTAGATCTAAGTCATTTTATTTGATAAAAAAGCACCTGAATCAGGTGCTTTTTCATACTACCCATACAGAGAATCTTATTTCTTTGTAGGCGCAGGTACAGTGGCTTCAGTGGTAATCTGAACAGTAATTTTATCACCCACACTCGGTACGTTTGCTCCTAAACCAAATGCAGAGCGGTCAAATGAAGTGGTTGCATTGAAACCAATTGCTGGAACTTTCATCATTGGATGTTCAGCCTGTTTGTTTAAAACAGCATCCAATACCACAGGTTTGGTCACGCCTTTAATAGTTAAGTCACCAGTAATTTTGAAGTTCTTTTTGTTCTGCGTTTCTACTTTGGTACTTTTAAAGCTGATGTTTGGATATTTTGCTGCATCAAAGAAATCGGCTTTCTTTAAGTGATCATCTAAAGCTGTCACGTTGGTATTAATACTGGATACTGGAATTGTCACATGCACAGCTGACTTTGCCGGTTGTTCATTGTCCACCACGATTTTGCCCTGAATATCAGAGAAATTACCAGATGGCGTAGAAAAACCGAAATGATCCCAGCTAAATACGGCTGCAGTATGGGTCGGGTCAATTGTATAGGTTACTGGTTTTGCAATAGAAAATGTTGCTACAGATGAAACCGCTAAGCCTAATGCTAATGTTTTGAAATTCATGTTTTTATCTCTCGTTTTGGATGTTATTCAGTGTATAGAATTAAGAAATATTTACAGCTCTAAAGATAAAACGTTTTGTTGCAGCGATGAAACGATAAATTTGTAAGTTATTTTTTAAATTTCTATTATTAATCCATACGGTACTGGATAAATCCGGTCTTTTTGGCCACTTTATCATAGAGCATTTGTGCCTGACGATTTGATTCATGCGTAAGCCAGTAAACGCGGTCACAATTACGCTGTTCTGCCACCTGATAAACGTGTTCAATCAACTTGCAAGCGATACCTTGACCTCGATACTGCGAAGGCACAAATAAATCCTGCAAATAAGCATAAGGTCGTAGCGTCCAACTGCTGTCATGCTCGACCACATGTACAATGCCCACCACTTTTTCATCAAGCAATGCGGCAAAGCCATACATCGAATCTAGCTCAGTACTGTGTAATTTCGCCCAGGTATTTTCACTGACCTCATCACAGATCTTCGCATGATAAAAAGCCTGATATTCTTGCCATAAAGGCAGCCATTGGTACTGTGATATTTGCTCTAAAGATTTGATCTGAATCTGGGAATTTATTTTCATGTTTACCAACTTCTTTTGCCTATTTCATCAAAATAAACCGTTTCGATAGGGTGCTGAGTTCTATAGCGGGTTATAAACTTATCTTTATCCCATCTGGTTTTGATAAGCAACTTCCAGACAAAAATCATCTGGCATAAAAAAAGCCCCAATCAGGGACTTTTTAGTATTTTAGCTTTACAGTTTTTCAACCAGAATACGATCAACCTGTTTTAGGCCAGTCGTCTTTTCATGGTTTTTACGACGGACTTTGATGACTTTTTCTTCCGCGAGTTCTTGCAGCATTAACTCAACCGCCATCATGGCCTCAAGAGGTAGATCCTGTCCGATCCATTTCTGTTCGCCTGCATCCATCAGAGTAATTTCTTCGCTAATTTGCTCGTACAAGCTCATGTTCATCTCACTTTTTTGCATTCAATTATCAAGAGAACTCTTCAACTCTTGTCACATGAAAACAGAGCTAAAAAGACCAAAAAACAAAAAGACGCCCCAAAACTGGGACGCCATTTTAAACTTTTAAGGGGCTGATTAAGCAGTAATTTCTTTTACTGCTGCAACAACGGCTTCAGTGGTAATACCAAAGTGCTGGAACAAGTCTTTTGCAGGTGCAGATTCACCATAAGTACTCATACCAATTACGCGACCATCTAGACCAACGAATTTCCACCAATAATCTACATGTGCTGCTTCAACCGCAACACGCGCACGAATATTGGATGGAAGAACCGCTTCACGGTACGCTGCATCTTGCTTCATGAATTCTTCAGCACATGGCATAGACACGACACGCACGCCCTCAAGCTGTGCATAAGCTTCCATTGCCAAAGCAACCTCTGAACCTGTTGCAATAATAATCGCTTTTAATTCGCCTTTTTCTTCAGCCAATACATAACCACCTTTCGCAGCGTTCTCAATTTGTGTTTGAGTACGGGTTTGGAAAGCTAGATTTTGACGAGAGAAGATTAACGCTGTCGGACCCTCAGAACGAGTCAATGCAGACTTCCAAGAAATTGCGGCTTCAACGGTATCACATGGACGCCAGGTATTCAGGTTTGGTGTACCACGTAAAGATGCAATTTGCTCGATTGGCTGATGCGTAGGACCATCTTCACCTAGACCAATAGAGTCATGTGTGTACACATGAATCACACGTTGCTTCATCAAGGCAGACATACGTACCGCATTACGTGCATATTCCATAAACATCAGGAATGTAGCCACATAAGGAATGAAACCGCCATGCAGCGCAACACCATTGGCGATTGCAGTCATACCGAATTCACGCACGCCATAATGTACGTAGTTACCCGCTGCATTGTCTTGTACACCTTGCGCACCTTTCCACAGCGTCAGGTTAGAACCAGCCAAGTCCGCAGAACCGCCTAGCACTTCTGGCAATAATGGAACCAGTGCTTGCAATGCATTTTGGCTTGCTTTACGTGTCGCAATCGTTTCAGCTTTAGCATTCACTTCAGCGATATAGGCATCTGCTTTTGCAACGAAGTCTGCTGGCAAATCACCTGACATACGGCGTTTTAGCTCTGCCGCTTCAGTCGGATATTTTGCAGCATAGGCAGCAAATGTTTCATTCCACGCTGCTTCAGTTTTAGCGCCCTTGTCTTTGGCATCCCAAGCTGCATACACATCTTCAGGAATAACAAATGCTTCGTCAGTCCAGCCTAATGCTGCACGCGTCAAGACAATTTCATCATGCCCGAGTGGCGCACCATGGCTGTCTTCTTTACCTTGCTTGTTTGGTGAACCCAAACCAATCACTGTTTTACAGATAATGATGGTTGGCTTAGCAGTTTCAGCTTTAGCTGCTAAAGTTGCAGCACGAAGCGCTTCGCTATCATGACCATCTACTTTAAGTACTTGCCAGCCGTAAGCCAAGAAACGTTGTTCGGTATCGTCAGAGAACCAGCCTTCCACTTCACCATCAATCGAGATACCGTTGTCGTCATAATAGGCAATTAACTTACCAAGACCTAAGGTACCTGCCAATGAACACACTTCATGTGAAATACCTTCCATCAGGCAGCCATCGCCCAGGAAGCAGTAAGTAAAGTGATCCACAACCTGGAGGTCATCTTTATTAAATTGTGCGGCTAAGGTTTTTTCAGCCAACGCAAAACCAACAGCATTGGCGATCCCTTGACCTAGAGGACCAGTCGTCGTTTCAATCCCGGGTGCATAACCCAATTCTGGGTGACCAGGTGTTTTAGAATGAAGTTGACGGAATGCTTTTAGATCTTCAATCGAAAGATCGTAGCCCGTTAAATGAAGCAGTGCATATTGAAGCATAGAGCCATGGCCATTTGACAATACAAAACGGTCACGGTTAGCCCAATTCGGGTTGGTCGGGTTGTGGTTCAGGAATTCACGCCAAACCACATCAGCGATATCTGCCATCCCCATTGGAGCACCTGGATGTCCTGAGTTTGCTTTTTGCACAGCATCCATTGCCAATACACGAATTGCGTTTGCAATACGACGTTCATTAAGCGGGGTTGTCATAAATCAGAGTCCAAAATATTCAGAAATAGGAAATGATGAAAAGACTTTCAAAACTATGGTCTATTGTCTTAAAAAAACAGCGAGGGGTAAAGACTAAGCAACAACATTTATCAGTTTATTAGTCTTGTATTTCCTTATCGGGTAATTATTCCACATTTTTCTCTCTAGTTCTGTTTTCTCTGGTCACTTTTGCGATGGATTTATTAGATATGATAGTTAGCATATTGTTGTCTGATTGAGCTTTTCAACCCTGGATTTTTTAGAATTGGCTGTTAATTCGTTTTTAATCTAAAGTCGGCTCCATCCGTTCAAAGCGAGATGTGTCATATAATTTTCTCGTTGATGATGGAAAGCATTGATGATTCATTCTTATCAATAGATCAATCAACTATGTATTTTTTAGATGAAAAGCTTACATCTATTTAGGCTCAATCATAAGCAGCAAGCGTGCTTAGCGCCCTTGGCAGCTTTTAGGTAAATAGCGCTGATAAATATCGGTCGAGAAGCATTTTCCCGTATAGACATCAAATGCAATTGATTTACCCCGAATCGCTGCATCTAGGCCTTGCTGTCGCAGCTTAAACTCAATTCGGCATGTCGCATTAATCACCACTTTTTCGATATATCGTGTATTCCCTCCAATCTCGCGTCCAGCATCACAATGCTGACCTGAGGCAATGAACTGAGTTCGATATGTGCCAGCCTGCTCAAACACTTCAGCCAGTTGAGCGCGTACCACATAGCCCTGATAGCTCATAAACGCCATGGTGGCTAAAATCGCCATCATCGTCAGTACAATCATCACCTCAATTAAGGTAAATGCCTTTTGATACATCATGACTTATCTCCGTACAGTCTTACTTCAAGAAGCCCATACAAAAAGAATCTTGGCCATGCTTAACCGGCCAGTAGTGAAACCTTAGGCCTAATATGCAGAGAAGCCGATGCAACCACAATACAGCTAGTCGAATCATGTTGAATCACATGCGAGCGTATTAATGTAATGATCACTTTCCTGAAAATTGCTCAGATTTTAGCTTTATATTTTTCCAATCAGCGATCTTTTAAAATTTATTCGAGAATATAACTGTTTAATTTTGCTACATCTGGGAAAATCCGGATTAATTTGTCGCTCCTTGCCAAATCAGCAATGACGGTTAAATCGACATATCAATTTTTTTAATTCTATTAATCAATTAAAAACACAATAATTTGAAACAATTTCGACCAATTTTGTCGTGTTAAGCTAGTCCTAGAGCGCAACTCGATGTAACATATCGGGTCTTTAAAATTAACTGTGATAGGACTATGCGCGAGTACGCTGTATTTACTTCGGAATCTGTAAGCGAAGGCCATCCAGATAAAATGGCTGACCAAATCAGTGACGCTATTTTGGATGCAATCTTAAAAGAAGACCCTTATGCACGGGTTGCTTGTGAAACGCTTGTAAAAACAGGTGCGGTTGTACTTGCCGGTGAAATCACAACGACGGCCAATATCGATTTTGAAGCGGTAGTACGCCATACCGTGAACGGTATTGGTTATCACCATTCTGATCTAGGTTTTGATGGTTCGACCTGTGCCGTAATCAACATGATTGGCAAACAGTCACCTGAAATTGCTCAGGGTGTAGACCGTCAGAAACCTGAAGATCAAGGTGCCGGTGACCAAGGTTTAATGTTTGGTTATGCCAGCCGTGAAACTGACGTTTTAATGCCTGCGCCAATTACCTATGCACATCGCTTAATGGAAAAACAAGCAGAGCTTCGTCGTAATGGAACTTTGCCTTGGTTACGCCCAGATGCGAAAAGCCAAGTGACCTTTGCTTATGAAAATGGCAAACCTGTTCGTTTAGATGCTGTGGTTTTGTCGACTCAACACGATCCTGAAATTTCACAAGCCAATCTTAAAGAAGCTGTGATTGAAGAAATCGTGAAGAAAATCATTCCTGCCGATATGTTCCATGCAGAGACCAAATTCCACATCAACCCAACGGGTATGTTCGTGATTGGCGGCCCTGTCGGTGACTGTGGTTTGACTGGTCGTAAAATTATCGTAGATACCTACGGTGGTATGGCGCGTCATGGCGGTGGTGCTTTCTCTGGTAAAGATCCATCTAAGGTTGACCGTTCTGCTGCCTATGCAGGGCGTTATGTAGCAAAAAATATCGTTGCGGCTGGTCTTGCAGACAAGTGTGAAATCCAGGTGTCTTATGCGATTGGTGTTGCTGAACCTACTTCAATTTCAATCAACACTTTTAATACTGCAAAAGTATCTGAAGAATTGATTATTGCCTTGGTTCGTGAGCACTTTGACCTACGCCCATATGGCATTACCCGCATGCTGGATCTGATTCAGCCAATGTATAAGCAGACTGCGGCTTATGGTCATTTTGGCCGTGAAGGCTCTGATACGGCCTTTACTTGGGAAAAAACCGACAAAGTGGAAGCGCTTAAAGCCTCTGCTGGTCTCTAATTTTCTCTTTAAAAAGCCCGCACCCTGCGGGCTTTTTTTATGACTGGGATTTTATTGCTTAAAATCATCTTTTTTACACGACTGACAACTTAAATCGCAAGATTAATAATATACCCCGTTCATTTCCATCATCCTTGAATGCTTATTAAATTAGAAATTTTTTAGTTTCTGGATCTGACTCATTTAATACACTTAAAACAACTTATTAAATAAGTCCTGAGCGAGTTAAAGCAGCATAAGTATTGAAAAAAGTTACAGTTAATCAACAAATTTTGATCTATTTTCTAGCATAAACTTTAAGAAATGACTGTTAAATTAGTTGGCAGCTATACAACAACAAGGGATATTACTCGATGAATAAATTAATGATTGCTTTAGGTTTAGTGGCAACTGTTGCCTTGGTCGGCTGTAACAAAGATAAAGCACCTGAAACCGGGGCAACGACAGGTGAGCATTTAGAAAATGCAGTAGATCAAGCCGGTCATGATATGCAAGATGCAAGCCGTGAAGCTGCGGTAGACACTGAAAGAGCCTTGGATAATGCAGCGGAAAATACAGCTCAAGCAGCTGACGAAGCTGCTGCTGCAACGTCTCGAGCAGCAGATGCTACTGCTGAAGCAGCACGAAAAGCCACTGCGGCCACTGCAGCTGCGGTTGAAGAAGGTGCTGGCAATGTTCGAGAAAAAGCTGAAAACTGATTTTAGCTCTCAGTTTAATGCTTAAAAAGCCTGCGATTCAATTTGCAGGCTTTTTTATGTACTTCATTTGAAAACCCAGAAACTCAAAAATGCTCGATACTGATCTATAGGCATAAAACCATACGATTAAATCTGCAATTTATTTAAGCTGCTTAAGTATAGAGAATTACAGAATAATGAAATGTTCCATTAGATTTATTTTTATAATTCACTCCCATCAATCAGATAAAGTGATAAAACTTATCAACTATAAGAATGACTTAATACTCACTCATTGGCCAAAATGGGCTGCATTTAAGCTGAAATTCAGTAGAATACCAGCCTTTATTTTTAAAATTTAATCTCCCATGTCAGTCATTGCTGCTGCTTCCCAACGGTCGAATATTTCGGTCTGGGTGGCTTTTATTTTACTTGTGATCGGTACAATCGGTGCCTATCAGATCGTTGGCTTAAATCAGGCTCTGTTATTTTTAATCGGTGGTGCGCTAGGCATGACCCTGTACCATGCCTCATTTGGTTTTACCTCGAGTTGGCGCGTCTTTATCAAGGAACGTCGCGGTCGTGGTCTGCGTGCACAAATGATTATGCTCGCTCTAGCAGTATTGTTATTCTTCCCGGCTTTAGGTGCGGGTGAATTGTTTGGCAACCCGGTCACAGGTAACGTCAATCCTATTTCCATGTCAGTCATGATTGGTGCCTTTATTTTCGGCATCGGCATGCAGCTCGGTGGTGGTTGTGCATCGGGTACGCTGTATACCGTGGGTGGTGGTAGTGCACGTATGCTGGTAACACTCTTGTTCTTCTGTATCGGCTCTGTGATTGCAACCTCACACTTAGACTGGTGGTTTGCCCTGCCGCATCTGGAACCTATTTCTCTGGTACAGAGTTTAGGGGTGATGCCTGGATTACTGCTGAGCTTTGTTATTTTTGCACTGATTGCTGCGGCGACTGTTTATTTCGAAAAGAAACGTCATGGTCGTCTGGAAGTAGAACCAAGCAGTGAGCATCAAGGCTGGAAACGCTTTATTCGTGGTCCATGGCCTCTGATTTGGGGCGGGATTATTCTGACCCTGCTCAACTTTGCGACGTTGGCACTTGCAGGTCGTCCTTGGGGCGTGACTTCTGCCCTGGCAGTTTGGGGTGCAAAAGGCGCCACTTTAGTGGGTGTTGATGTAACTGCATGGGATTATTGGCAGAAAGCTGGCAATGCCAAAGCACTTACAGAGTCGTTGTGGTTTGATATTACCTCGATGATGAACTTTGGCATCATGCTCGGTGCTTTGCTGGCAGCCAGTCTGGCAGGTAAGTTTGCCCCGAATTTCAACATTCCGAAACGCTCGCTCATTGCTGCTGTTGTCGGTGGCATCATGCTCGGCTATGGTGCACGCCTGGCTTATGGCTGTAATATTGGTGCGTATTTCAGTGGCATCGCTTCAGGCAGTTTACATGGCTGGTTATGGCTGGTGTTTGCCTTTATCGGTAATGGTATTGGGGTGAAACTTCGTCCAATCTTCTTCCCGGAAGAAAAACCACAAGCTGAAAAAATTACAGGTTGTTAATCATTTAAATTAAAAAGCCCATCTTAATGATGGGCTTTTTTATCTTTAAGATTTAAAGCGCGGCTTTTAAATTACAACCATAACCCATGGTCTGCTGAACCTGACGATAAGTGGTATAGCGATCCAGAATAAAAGTATAGAAGTGATCGACATTCGAAAAATTGTCTTTTAGATTTTCATTGGCAGCATTCGGCAATTGGATGTCATCGACCAGTTCCAGATTATAATGCCCCAAACGATACATATCGGCAAAATAAGCATTCATCATATCGCAATAGGCAATTTTACTTGGTTTTAATGCCGTACTGCTGACCAAATGACGGTTTAAAGTTTGCAGATTATTCACATCTAAAGGAAACTGGTGTGAGAAAGCAATACTTTCTAGTTTTTTAAATTTCTGAAAATCCTGAGCCAATTGGCTATTGAGTGCATCAAAACGTTGCTGTAATTCCTGCGCTGTCTGAACCTGATATTTGACTGGATCGACGACCGGTTTTTGTGGCTCTTTCGAGCATGCGGTTAATCCAATGAGCAGCGCCAATGACGTTAGCCATACCTTCATATCTATGCACTCAATCTAAATATAAACGCTTATTATGCCTGAAAGATGCCAGATGTACTGTTTAAAGTGTTTTCTCATTCATATAACGCCAGTAGCGTTTCGGTACATATTGAATATGCAGTTTCATATTGTTACGTGTCTGAATATTCACACTATTAAAATAATCTTTCCAGAGCTGATCATACAACCATTCATCATCATCCAGTTCGATACTGAATGACTGACTGTGCCCAATCTGGATTTGTGAATCAATTGCTTCAGCATTCATCTCGACCTGATGTACCTGCTCTAAATCATAATAAATCCCGTAATTGCGCAGCTCATCATAAATCAGCCAGGATTGATCCTGATAGCGCTCCTGAAAATGTCGGGAAATAATCGGTAGAACATTAAAGTCTGGCTTAACCAGACTCAGGAATAGTCCATCCTTGGCCTTTTTAAAGCGTACAAAAGCCTCCATACGGTGCTTTTCCCGTCCGACTTGCTTGGCCCATTGCGACATACCGATAACTGCATGATGACCATAATCTTTATCGACAGGTCGCTGGTTTTTAAATACATAAACCGCGAAATCAAATAGAATCTGAAACGCTGCTTCTTGTTCCGACAGAAAAGTATAGTAAAAGGCACGCAAGCTGCTGGAGGAGACTTTTTGCTTGAGCCCCTGCCAGACCCGCTGTCCATGCTCATCATTAGAGCTAACATAAATAAATTCATCAAACAGGCCATTTTGTGCTTGTGGATTGGCAGTGATGCGGGCATTCAGTTCCTTAAACTCAAAAGCCCGAAATACACAACTGAGCAAGCCGGTCATGCTGCCATCAAAACAGTAACAGGCCATCAGAATGCCAGTCCAAGCTGTGGTGAAAGCTGCTGCTGATATTTAGATTGGCCAGACTGTAAAATTTGCTGACGGATCTGATGCGATTGCTGATCTTTCTTAAATTTTGGCGTATCAGCACAGCGGATAAAATGCTGTGCGCGGTTATATGCCACACCCATGCGTTTTAGCTGATCGATATGAATCTGACCAAAACGGCGTGCCTGTACAATTTTTTTGGCCGAACGTACCCCAATACCCGGTACACGCAAAATTATTTTATAGTCGGCACGGTTAATATCAACTGGAAAAGCTTCAGGATGTCGCAAGGCCCAGCTGAGTTTGGGATCAATATCCAGATCCAGATTCGGATGCTGGTCATCGACAATTTCATCGGCAGAAAATTCATAAAAACGCATTAACCAGTCGGATTGATATAGACGGTTTTCTCTTAACAAAGGCGGCGCTGAACCAACAGCCGGTAAGGCTTTTTCTTCAGGATTAATCGGAATATAGCCGGAAAAATACACCCGTTTCAGCTTAAATTCCTTGTAATGCCGATCGGCCATTAAAATAATGTCTTGGTCAGTTTCGCTATGTGCGCCTACCACCATCTGTGTGGTTTGTCCGGCAGGTACAAATTTTGGCACCGATTTAATCAATTTGCGTTCATCTTTGAGCTGGATCAGTCGATCCCGCACAATCCCCAAATCTTTTTGTACTTCGGCATAGGTTTTTTCAGGCGCAAATTTCTGTAATCCGGCTTCAGTCGGCATTTCCAGATTAATACTCATGCGGTCTACGTATAGTCCGGCTTCGGTAATGATTTCCTGAGATGCACCCGGAATGGTTTTCAAATGAATATAGCCATTAAAGTTTTCTTCCAGTCGCAGTTTTTTCACCACCTGTAGCATCCGCTCCATGGTGTGATCCGCCGATTTGAAAATGCCCGAGCTTAAAAACAGACCTTCAATATAATTACGGCGGTAAAAGTTCATGGTCAAATCCACCACTTCCTGCACGGTAAATGCTGCTCGCTTGACGTCATTGGAACGTCGCGAAACACAATAAGAGCAATCAAAAATACAGACATTGGAAAATAGAATTTTCAGCAAGGAAACGCAGCGGCCATCTTCGGTATAGCTATGACAAATACCATTGCCGGTATTTCCTACCCCTTTGTCTTTATTTTTACGATTACTTCCACTGGATGAACAGGACACATCATACTTGGCAGCATCGGCTAAAATTTGCAGTTTTTCACGGATACGATCAGACATGAGCTCAGAAAGATTTGACCAAAATGTTATTATAAAGTCTTCAATTGCAGCGCTATAGTTGATCTGTCTGGCTAGCGACATAGCGTGTCGTGAGAAATGTAAATGACAGCTAAGCAAAGTTTAAGTATTTCAAAATAAAATAACCAATATGATTTGCTTAATTTTGAACTCAAGGGCAAAGTAAAAACATAACAAGGAGCAAATCTATGTCTTTATTAGAAAATCTCGGAATTAAACATCCTATTTTCTTGGCGCCGATGGCAGGTGTCTCTACAGCTGAACTTGCAGCTGAAGTGTCCAATCAAGGCGGCTTGGGTTCACTCGGTTTGGGAGCCAGCAGTATCGAGGCAGCACGACAACAGATTTTAAAAACTCAGGAATTGACAGACTGCCCTTTTCAGGTGAATTTTTTCTGTCATGACAGTGTGCCCCTAGATGAAGCTGTCGCGCAGGCATGGATCGCACAGTTTAAAAATAAATTTATTGAATATGGGGCGCAGCCACCCGAGCATTTAAACTGTATTTATCCGAGCTTTAAAGACAATGATGACTTCCTGAATCTGGTGCTGAAAACCAAACCACGGGCGGTCAGTTTTCATTTTGGCATTCCGCATCCGCATCAGATTCAAGCCTTAAAACAGGCAGGAATTTTAACCATGGTTTCTGCGACCAATTTTGCCGAAGCCAAAGCCATTGAAGCTGCCGGAATTGATATTATTATTGCCCAAGGTATTGAAGCCGGTGGTCATCGTGGAATTTTCAGTACCAAATTCGATGCTTCGGTCAAAACCTCTAATCTGGTGAAACTGATCAAACAGCATTGTTCCCTGCCGATTGTGGCCGCAGGCGGGATTATGGACGGCCAACAGGCAAGACAAATGCTGGATTTCGGTGCCGATGCCGTGCAACTTGGCACTGCATTTGTACAGTGCAAATCGTCCAATGCCAATGAGGCTTATCGTAAAGCCCTGCTTTCCAAGCCACTCACTCAAGTCAGTGCCAGTATTTCCGGCCGCCCTGCTCGCGGAATCATCAACCACTGGCATATGGATGTCGACACACCCGATCGTCTGGATGTGCCGGCTTATCCTTATACCTATGATCTGGCCAAGCAATTACATGCTGCTGCAGCCAAACAAGACGATCAGGGTTATGGTGCGTTCTGGGCAGGCTCAAATGTGGCACAAATTCGTGAAATGGAAGCGTCTGATCTGATCAATCAGCTGGTGCTGGAAATGAAACATCTCTAAAATTTATCAGCATAAAAAACCTCTCTAATTAGAGAGGTTTTTTATTCAGTCGGACTTAGCGGGTAAGTCGATGCCAGGCATCTTTGACTGCAAACTTGGCTTCTTCCCAATTTAAACGGGATTCACCTTTCACCTGTTCCCACTTGGTCCGTAGTTCAGGTTCCGCATGGTCAAAATCTGTATCACGATCATACATGGCACGGTTTTCATAACCTACGCGATAAGCGCCGCGATAGTCACGATCATAATCTAGATCGCTGTAGCTATTCCGCGTTTCATTAAAATACGGGCGATTATGATACTCATCGCGCCAGTAATTATCTTCGGCAATCAACTGGTCGGGATGCTGATAATTATCTGCCTCACTTCGAACTTCTGGATGCTGGTAGTTATCTGCCTGTTTTTGGCGATCTGATGTTGCAATATCATTACCGGCAATGCCACCAACCACACCACCGATAATGCCGCCCACCACTGCACCTGGAGGACCACCGACCAGACCTGCAACGGCCCCTACAGCAGCACCACCTACTGTACCCGCACCGGTCGCGGCCAGATTATCTTTGCCTTCATTCATATCTGGCACATTCGGATTATCTTTTTCAGGAGTATTTAAATCCGGACGTGCATTGGCATCAGTAGGATCTATATTTAAGCCTTCGCTGCGTTCTTGTGGCAATTCCGTTGACGTTTTATGGCTAAATTCTGTGACTGGACGATTGGTATTTGTCATTACAGATCTCCCTTGGTGATGACTACAAACAAGAAGGATCACCTCCTGTTCATATTAGATGAATCCATCATAGAACAAGTTTAAGTAAGCAATGTCCAAGTCCTGTCCGGTTTAAGTCAACAAAATGTTGTGCTATGTATTTGACCGGCTTAAGTGTAAACAGCGTGCTAAAATCGACGCGCTCAAGATAAAAAAGGTAGTATTTCTACACAAAACATATTTCTTGATTACCTCCTACTAGCCTGCCATCATTTGGTCTCTAATAAATTGACCTGTTCGACCTGAACATCACTCATGGTTGAGCCATGTTCAAGTAAAGTATTAAAATAATCTTCTACTACACGATATTGATCAGCTGTATTTTCTACCTGATACATGCCCTGACGAAACTCGTTGCTTGAACGCAGACCTTTGGTATACCAGGCAATATGTTTCCGGGAAATTCGGCAACCGGAATACTCGCCATAAAACTCATATAGCTCAGCCAAATGTCCCAATAGAACATCCTTAACTTCTGTAATACTCGGCGCATCCAGATGTTGGCCAGTTTTTAAATAATGGGCAATTTCACGAAAAATCCAGGGACGACCTTGTGCTGCACGTCCGATCATGATGGCATCTGCACCGGTATAATCCAGTACGTATTTGGCTTTTTCAGGACTGTCAATATCTCCGTTGGCAATCACGGGAATATTCAACATGTCTTTTACATCTTTAATGAGTGAATAACGGGCGGTATTTAAATACATATCTTCACGGGTACGGCCATGTAAAGCCAGCGCCGCAATTCCGGCATCTTCCGCACGTTTTGCCACCCGCATGATATTTTCATGACCATTTAAATACCCCAGACGGGTTTTTAAAGTCACCGGCACATCGACCGCAGCCACGACGGTATCCAAGATACGGGCAACTAAATCTTCATCCTGTAGCAAGGCTGAACCGGCTAATCGATTACAGACCTTTTTGGCTGGACAGCCCATATTAATATCAACAATTTGTGCACCATTGGCCACCTGATAACGCGCAGCCTCAGCCAGATCTTGTGGATCTGAACCGGCAATCTGGGCTGAGATGGGTGCCAGCTCCCCATCAAAATTGGCACGGTAGAGACTTTTTTTGCTCATACGCAAAGTTTTGTCTGAGGTCATCATTTCACTGACCGCATGACCTGCACCAAAATACTTGCACAAGGTTCTAAACGGACGGTCAGTCACACCTGCCATGGGGGCGACAATCAAATTGTTTGACAGTTGATATGGACCAATATACATATAAATTCATCACTTTTTTGATGGGCATAGTATACTGTATCTGCCTTATTCGCTCATCTTTTCAATTAATTTACCACACCATGAATAAAACTTTTGCTGATTGTTTTTCTGTTAAGTCATTGTCTGTACTTGCACTTTCTCTGGGTCTTGCCGGCTGTGGTAATGGCTCATGGTGGTCAAAAGATGATGAACCGACACTTGAAGTTGAACATATTCGTAAAGCAATTCCGAGTCGGGTAAATCAGCGTGAGTCCTGGGCACAAGATATTTACGACATCACCGAACAGTTGGGTATTCCTCAAACCAAGGAAAATGTCTGCACGATTGTGGCCGTGGTCGATCAGGAATCCAATTTTGTGGCAGACCCTACAGTACCAGGTCTGGGAGAAAAAGCGGTTAAAGAAGTTCAGGATCGTCTTGAAGAAAAATTCAAAGATAAACTCGGACAAGCAATCGGTGGAACAGTTGCGGGATATTTCCAGGAAGTACTCAAGAACCATCCAAGCCCAGAAGATAACTATTTAAGCCAGATGCGCCGGGTAAAAACCGAACGCGAACTGGATGAGTTATATCGTGAAATATTTGACTATATGTCGAAGCATTACCATGTCAGCGCACTGACCGGTGCTGCAAAACTGGTCGGCCAGAACATTGGCGAGAAAATGAATCCGATTACCACTTTGGGTTCAATGCAAGTGCATATTAGTTATGTCAAGGAATATAAACGTCAAGGTGGCAACATCGCAGCCTTACGCTCCGATGTCTATACGCAATATGGCGGCCTATATTACGGGATTCATCGTCTGATGATGTATCCTGCAGATTATGACAAACCGATCTACCGTTTTGCAGACTATAACTCGGGCATGTATTCCAGCCGGAATGCCGCTTTTCAGAGCATGCTCAATGATTTAACTGAAGCTGAACTCGATCTGGATGGCGATTTATTACTCTATAACAAAGATGGCGCGATCCGTTCGCAGAAGAGTCAATCCGAGCGTGAGCTGATCAGTGTATTTGCGAAAAATAATTTTATTATTACCGAACGTCAAATCCGCGCCGATTTAAAGAAAGAAAAAGAGAAAGATTTTGAAGATACCATGACCTATCGTGGGATCAGCAAGCTCTATCAGGAAAAAACAGGCAAAGATCCGATGTATGCAATCATGCCGGAAGTGGTCATTTCTGGACCAAAACTGAGTCGTGATTACAATACCAACTGGTTTGCCACCCGTGTCGATGGTCGATATCAAACATGCATGCGCAAAATCAAACACCTAAAACTCTAGCCTTATTTGATTTTGATGGCACCCTGTATACAGACGACAGTTTTACCGGGTTCATTTTCTATGCCTTGAAAAAACGGCATATTTTAAGACGCGGCATTCGTCTCCTGCCCTGGATTCAGGCCTATTATCTGAAGCTGTACCCTGCCCATGCGATGCGTCCAAAATTGTATGGCAACATGTTTAAGGACAGCGATGCAGAAGAAATTTTACAACTGGCGCAGGACTATGCCCAGCAGCTGGTCTTTAAGTTTAATCCAAAACTGTTGCAGCAACTTCGGCAACATCAGCAACTGGGTCATGAGATCGCGCTGGTTTCAGCATCACTGGATTTATACTTGAAACCGGTCTGTACCTATTTAAATATCGATTTACTGTGTAGCGAAGTTGAAATCAAAGCTGGAAAAATAACAGGATTTTATCAGACTCCAGATTGTAGTAATGCGCAGAAGAAACTGAGAATTTTAGAAAAATATCGTCTGGAAGATTATGCTGAAATTTATGCCTATGGTAACAGCGAAGAAGATCAGGAAATGCTGAGTTTGGCACATCAACGCTATCTGGAAGGACAAGATCAGCAATTGCCAAAAATTAATCTACCATCCGATTCAATGACATATTAGGGCTTTAAAATTTCCGCTTTATTGATACGCCATAATAATCTTTAACAAGCACTTAAATGACAGATGAGTTGTCGCTCAATGATACTTTTAAGGCAGATCTGATGACTGAATCATCCAGACTTTTTTGTTTAAATATAAGCTTCATCCATAAAAAAACCACCTCAAATAAGGTGGTTTTTAGCTTTAAGAAATATTATTTCTTAAACGGAAATGCATATTTCACAATACGTTTGATGACGCTGCCATACTGTTTTACCAGACTGGCATTGTTGTAGTTCAAACCATATTTTTCACACACCGCCTGAACTTTTGGCGCCATTTGGCGGTAACGACGGGCAGGCACATCAGGATACAGATGATGTTCAATCTGGTGACTTAAATGACCCGTCAAGATATGGAATGCTTCAGAACCGGTCAGGTTAGATGAACCACGAATCTGGCGCATATACCAGTGACCACGGCTCTCATTTTGCAGTACCGATTTCGGGAACACCTCTACATCTTTGGTAAAGTGGCCACAGAAAATAATACTGAACGTCCAGATATTACGCAGACCATTGGCCACCATATTACCCGTCAAAACTGGCAAAGCAGCAGGACCTGCAATCAATGGAAAGAACACATAATCTTTAAACAATTGTTTACCGATTTTGTTCTGCATTGGGCGCCATTCTTCTTTGGTCTGCTCTTTGCTTTTGCGACCTTTGAAATATTTACCCAATTCAAGGTTCTGAATGGCCACGCCCCACTGGAACAGCAAACAGAATGGCACCGCATAAATCGGTTGTAATAAATAACCCGGTTTCCAGCGCTGTTCTGGGAACAGACGCAATAGACCATAACCGATATCATCATCCATACCTTTGATATTGGTATAAGTATGATGTTTAAAGTTATGGGTTTGACGCCAGTTATCCGAAGTACCTACGATATCCCATTCATAGATCTGACCATTCATTTTAGGATCATTCATCCAGTCATACTGACCATGCATGACATTGTGACCCAGTTCCATGTTTTCCATGATTTTGGCAAAGCCTAATAGACCTGTGCCTAGCAACCATGCTGGTGGGAACCAGCCTGCAAACAATAGCGCACGACCGGCAATTGATGAATAACGGATGGTTGAATAGACACGACGGATATATTTCGCGTCTTTTTCACCTAAATCATCCAGCACTTCTTGCTTGATCGCATCAAGTTCACGTGCAAGTTCATCGAGTTCTACTTGTGATAATTCACGGTTTTTAGGATTTTTAAAATATTGAAATTTTACTGGCATATTCATAGGATAAAACTCGCTTATAGGTCGATGACTAGATCAGTCTGCGCTGAGTTAACACAAATTTTGAGCAGATTACCTGGCTCAGTATTTCGTGCGCCGTTTACCAAATTCTTGGTCGAACCTTCCACTTTATTGCAGGCGCATTTATTACAAATGCCCATACGGCAACCATGTGTCGGTTTGATATTTTGTTGTTCCAGACTCACCAAAATGGACTGGCCTTTTGGAATACTGACAATTTTTTTCGACTGGGTCAGGGTGACATTAATAAAGCCGATATCGGATTGATCCGCCAGACTCATGCTAAAGGCTTCACCCTTAAACTCTTTGGCTGAAGCAAACAGCTGCTCTGCAGTCGATACAAAACCTGACGGGCCGCAGCAATAGACCGTGCTATTTTCCAGATTTTGCAAATCTGTCAGATAAGTTTCATTCAGACGAGCTGCCGCAGCTTGTTCTTGCGTGGCATAAACATGAAATGAGAAATTTGCATGTTTCTGAGCAAGTTCTTCGAAACGTGCTTTAAATGCTGCATCTTGATGTTTTTTAACCCAGTACCACAAGCTCACTGGTGTTGATAATTCACCCTTTTTGCTCAGGCTTTCCAGCATGCTCAGCATTGGGGTAATTCCGCTGCCTGCTGCAAGCAAGATCAGTGGACTCGCCTGCTGAGGTACAGTCATATCGCCATAAGGCTGACCAAATTCGATGACATCACCCACTTGCGCCTGCTCTGCAAACCAGGTGCTGACTTTACCGGCATGGACTTTTTTCACAGTCAATAACACATGCTGGGCATCTACATGGGTCAAACTATAGCTACGTTCATAACGGATGCCCTTCACCACCACATAGACCGGATGGTGTTGCCCCGCTTTACCAAACTTAAATAAACGATTCACTTGAATTTTCAGACTCAGCATATCCTGTGCAGCATTTTCCTTGTGCACAATCTTGCCCAATGGCTGATTCAACGACCATATCGGATTGAGTTTCTGAATCCAGAAATTAATCGCATGCTGATCGACGACACTGTCAGACAGTGCATTCAACGGCATTTTAAGTTTTTGGAGTACATGCATCGTTATCGACATCATCTTGAGGTTTTGAATTATTATACACATGTATATATATTTGTATATACATGTGTATTGTTTCCATTCATTTCACAAGCCTGTCGTGCTCGGTTATAATCAAACGATTCATGCATGAACCTATTGATGAACGAGCCTTCAATGAAAATAAGCAGTGACGCATCTCTACTACAATCGAAAAGCATTGATGAGCCGATTATCGTACGGAGTGTCGGTCGCAAGGCCACCATTACCAAAGAAGAACTGTTTCAGGCAGCATTAAACCTGATTGGTCCACAAAAAAGTATTGCATCGTTGAGCCTGCGCGAAGTCGCACGTGAGGCCGGTATTGCGCCAAACAGTTTCTATCGTCATTTTAAAGATATTGATGAGCTGGCCATTGAGCTGATTGATCGTGCCGGGATTGTATTACGTCAGATTCTGCATGAAGCACGCTTAAAAGCCTCCCGACAAAGCAGTATTATTCGTAGTTCGGTCGAAATTTTTATTGCTCAGCTGGATGCAGATGAAGGCAATTTAAGCCTGTTATTGCGTGAAGGTTATACCGGTTCAAAATCGTATAAACAGGCTGTAGAACGCCAGTTAAATTATTTTCAGCAGGAATTGCAGGATGATTTGATTCGTCTGGAACGCCTGAATAATAGAAAGTTATTACATGCCGATATTGCCGCCAAAGCCATTACTCAACTGGTGTTTAACATGGGGGCCAATGTCATTGACATGCCGGCTGAAGACCGCCAGGAAATTGCCGAACAGACCATGCTCATGATTCGGATGATTCTGGAAGGCGCTCGCCATCTGGAAGATTCGCAGCTGCGTTAATTTTCCAATTTGCGTAAAATGATATAAAAAGAGACGCACTAGACGGATTACTGTCCCAAAGTTAAAGTGATTAGCTTTAAGTTACGCGCGTGTGGCAGGGATGCCACACACTACCTATCACGACAGGACGTCGTGTATGGGTAATAAGAGACTTTTGCCTACTTTGGGGCTTTCCAAAGTAGGGTTGCGCCTGCACAAATCCATTTAAACTTTTAAAGGAAAGATGAGGCTGCGCAATATCCAAGTATAAATATCAGATATTTAAAAACACTATCGAATTGCTTTTATTACTCCATACAATTCAAACTATAGCCTAGTTAAAATTGTGCAACAGTAGTGGTACCAGTCGTCTCTTTTTTATGACGATTACAACAATACAAGTTGAGCTTTGACCGCCTTTGCAGTCGCTTCCGGATACTCAAGCGGAAACATATGTCCGCCCTCGACCACTGAATAATCGATCTGATAAATCTTGTGCATGCCTTGCGGCAAACCCTGCTGATAAAACTGGCTCTGCTCTGCAGTCATCAGATGAATCGGCACTTCAGGTGGTCGTCTTGGCGTACGCCACCACCATGCCGGTACAGTCCGGAAAATCTCCGCTTCTACCTGTTTTGGAATGCTCAAAGTCACCCCACCGCGTTCAGGTTCTGGCTGAATGCCACTCTCGATATAATCAGCAAAACATTGCTCATCAAAATTGCTAAATAAGCGGTTTGATCTGAGTGCATCAACTGCGGCCTGTTTCGATGGCCAGTGATCCTTGCGTTTTAGCGTAATTCCTGCAGGTGTATAGCGATCGATACTTTTCAGATTCAGCTTTTTAACCAGTTCAAACATGGCGCTGTTTTTTCCAATAATAAATGGCGGATCCATAATTAACAGTTTGGAAAACAGTTCCGGACGTCGATACGCTGCCATCAAAGTCACCAGACCACCAAAGGAATGTCCAAGACCCACCACCTGCTGCTGAGGAAATTGCTGCTCGATATCTGCAATGACTTCATCGACCAGATAGCGCCAGTCTGGTGTAATCGGATATTGCGACTTCATGCCAATCAAGGGAATCGCTTTGACCTCATATTCTGGCTGGAAACAGTCCAGAAATTTCTGATAGGTTGCCGCAGGGATGCCATTGGCATGGGTAAAATGTAGGGCTTGTTTCATTATTTTCCAAACGCAGCGCGTATTCATCCTGAAATCATCGGATGAGCTTACTGATCTGAAAAGTCATGTGATAGTGCCAAAACGCTCAAAGCATGACCTTGAAGTCAGCTCTTCTTATTTTATTAAACGAATTTAAGATTTATTTCTGCGATACCGTCAAATGCTGCATGGCTAGAAAAGTCGCGCCGCAACTGGTCTTATCCCCTGCGATAAGCATTGCCCGTCCTTTGACAGTAATAGATAAATCGCTGGAGATTGCGGTGACCATGGTCTGGCATTTGGGACAATAATGCGTCATGCCATTTAAATGTACGGCGATGCCATTCATAATCAAAGACGGCTCACCTTCTACCACAATACCACCGTGGGTGGTTTTGGCTCCCAGACCAATAAAGGCTTTGGACATACTTTTTAGTTCTTGTTATTCAGTAGGCTGATTTTAAACACAAGAAAAATGACAGGCCAGTATTCCCCGACCAAAACAATATAAAAGCCGAATTTCGGCCATAAAAAAAAGCAGCCCGAAAGCTGCATTTTTTAATTGCTTAAAACTTAAGGCTTGACGACTACCATCACCTGGATTGCTTCCGGGGTCACAGATAAACCATCCAGTAGGCTGAGACCTTCTTTCTGCAACTTCTGTAAACGTGAAATTTCATCTTCACGGATACTTGGATTAAACTGTTTCAGATAGGTCAGACGGTCAATTTCATATTGCCATTTATTGCCATACACTTCTTTGGCTTGCTGCTTGAAGTTTGGCAATGCACTACGTGCCAGTTCAAGTGCTTGCTGATAACGTGCCTCAATCACATCACGACGTGCTTTCACTACCTGGCGGCAGCTGTTGCCATCTAAATGGTGTAGATACGGCTTCAGGATTTCTGGCGCAATTTTTTGTGAAAGATCCTGACCTTTCTCGCTTAATAACACACGAACCAATTGTTGCGGCAGGCTTGATGGCAAGTTCAATGCTTTCGGTGCAACCACATCGACCTTGAACCAGACTTCCAGCAATACCGAACCTTGTGGCAGTGCCGCAGATTTCAATACCGCAACGTTGGTGCTACCAAAGCCTTGAGTATTGATCATTTCCATCACACTTTCAGTGAATGGATGTTCCAGGGTCAGGTATTGCGCATCTTCGCGGATTTGTGCCTGATCACGATAGAAAGTGGCAGTGATGCCTTCTTCATCCAGCGTCAAACCTTGAACCTGCATTTGATCTGTTGGCTTGATGATCACGGTACCGTTACTTTGCTCGTCAAAGTCAATATTCGTGGACGCCATAAAGCGTTTCATGAAGATCGGCAAAGTAGTATTGTCATCATAGTCTTCAAGTGCCTTGACAATTTCCTGTGCCACCACCGGACGGCAAGAGTTGTATTCCAGCAAACGGTCACGACCTTCCTGCAATTCAGCTTCCAAAGCTTCACGTTGCACGCTGACTTCTTCCAGCAGGTCTTCAAACACTTGACCTTTGTCTGCCAATAGACAGTCTTTCAAGCGAACAATAAAGTTTTCTTGCAAGGTTTGTGCGGTTGGGGAAATATTGCCGAAAATATTTAAAGCTTCGTTATACCAGCGGAACATACGTTCTTGCGCAGTTCCCACCAGATAAGGCACATGAATCTGAATCCGGTTTTCCTGACCGATACGATCTAAACGGCCAATACGCTGCTCTAAAACGTCCGGGTTGGCAGGAAGATCGAACAGAATTAAATCAGATGCAAACTGGAAGTTACGCCCTTCTGAACCAATTTCCGAACAAAGTAAAATCTGCGCGCCATACGAATCTTCAGCAAAATAAGCGGCAGCCTGATCACGCTCTAACAAGCTCATGCCTTCATGGAACATCGCGGTACGAATACCGGCATGTAAGCGAAGTACATTTTCCAGCGCTTCAACCACTGGCCCGCTACGCGCAATCAGTAAGACTTTCTTGTGTTTAAGATCGGTACGTAAACGCTCCATCAGCCACATCACGCGTGGATCGGCTTCCATCCATGCACCATCGAGCTGGGCTTCTTCAGGCCACATTTGCTCACGCAACTTACCATCTTTCGACCAGTGTTCCGGTGCTGGTAATGGTGCCGGCTGACAGTCACGACCCGGGAAGCCCTGAATGGCTTCACGCGTATTACGAAACAGGATACGACCGGTACCATGACGGTCTAAAAGTTCGTGAATGGCACGGAAACGCTGCTCAGGATGATCTTCAATTGAATGACCCAACAAGGCCTCAATCGCAGTCAAATGTTCTGCTTCAAGTGGCAGATTTGACATCAACACTTCTGCAATTTTAGCGGTGTGCTGATATTGCGCTTCTTCATCCAGGAAACGATCCAGCGAGTTAAAGCGCTGCGGATCGAGTAAACGCAGGCGTGCAAAGTGACTTTCTACCCCGAGCTGTTCCGGTGTTGCCGTCAATAACAATACGCCCGGCGTATGTTCAGCCAGTTCTTCGACCAGATCATAACGGTCATTACCGCCATCTTCTTCGCTCCACATCAAATGATGTGCTTCATCGACCACCAGCAAGTCGAAACCGGCTTCGAGCGCCTGTTCACGCAGATCTTCATGGTCGACCATCAAATCGACAGAGGCAATAATTTTTTGTTCGGTCAGGAATGGGTTTTGTTCAGGATCATGCTCTTTGATGGATGCCGTACGGGTCAAATCAAATAACGAGAACTCAAGATTGAAACGACGGCGCATCTCAATCATCCACTGATATTGCAGCGAATCTGGTACTAAAATCAAGATGCGTTCAGAACGGCCAGTTTTCAGCTGTTGATGGATAATCAAACCCGCTTCGATGGTTTTACCCAGACCGACTTCATCGGCCAGTAATACACGCGGAGCAAAACGCTGACCGACTTCATGCGCAATATACAACTGGTGCGGAATCAGGCCGACACGTGAACCGACCAAACCGCGCAGTGGACTGCTTTGCATATTGGCCTGCATCAGCAGCGCTTCAATGCGCAAGTCATACCATTCTTTATAATCGACCTGACTGGCCAGTAGACGGTCTAGAGGCTTGGACAGCTGGATGGTGGCACCAATGCGGGTTTCATTCAGCGATTTACGTTCTTCAGTCCCATCTTCCAGGGTACGAATGACGTGATAACGCACCACGCCATTGCGGTCTTCCACGGATTCTACAATCCATTTGGTTCCTTCCTGATCCTGTAATTCATCTTTCACATTAAATACGATACGAGATAAGGGTGCATTGCTACGTGCATAGACGCGAGTTTCATCGCTTTTCGGGAATAAAATGCTAACCGACCGCTCATCAACATCAATAAGAACGCCTAAACCGAGTTCTGTTTCAGTATCTGATAACCAACGTTGACCAATAGCAAATTGCTGCAATTTTTCCACCTTTATCTTAAGTACAAGATTATGAATATTAGGCTCAATCACGAAACGTCATTGGAGCAAAATTTCACACCTTCAAGCAATGTATTTTGACATAAAGCCCACTAAAAAGTGAGCATAATTCACGCCGATTCAAGAAGTATTTCCTAGAACGGCGCCGGACAATAAAATTCGACCAGCTGATCTGTTTGAGGATGATAAAAACTCAAACGTTCAGCATGTAAATGTAGACGCGAGCTGAGCTGTTGCTGTTCAGGTGTCGCATATAAGGTATCGCCGATAATCGGATGCCCCAGATATTGCATATGCACACGCAACTGATGCGAACGGCCGGTAATTGGCGTAAGTTTCACCCGAGTCACGGCTTGTTCCTGAATATTAAAGTGTTCGATCGCCTGCCAATGCGTGATGGCCGGCTTGTTATGTGCGGGATCTACGATATGTAAGGGCGGACGGCTTGGGTCATATACCACGGGCACCTCAATGCTACCTTCACCTTCGAGTGTACCGGCAACCACGGCCTGATAGGTTTTGTCGGTCTGGCGTTCCTGAAACTGGCGGGAAATGGTTTTTTGTCCCCATTTTGTGAGACCAAACACGAGAATGCCGGAAGTATCGCGATCCAGTCGATGGATCAGTAAGGTTTTTGGTTCTATTTTTAATAATCGGTTAATCAGGCAATCTTGTAAATCTTCTGTTTTCCCGGGAACTGTGAGTAAACCTGCAGGTTTGTGGATGACCATGAAATCGTCATCACGATGTATCAGATGTTCGGTTAGAAAATTACTCAAAGTTCAATCCCAGGCTGATCGCGAAAAACAAGGCGGCCATGATAGAAAGCTTCGCCCATAATTACAATGCGCTTTTATGTAAATGCTGATGAAATTTCCGATTTAGGTCATAAAAATGCTCAATCGCAGCGTATCAACCTGAGGATTGTAAAATGAAGCCTGCCAATTCATGCAAAGATGCATGCTGTCGTACATCTTCATAACGAATATTGGCACCATGTGCACGCCATACACCGACCAAACTCACCACGGCTACAGAGTCCAATCCATAATTTCTTAAATCGACATAGGAATCAATCTCCAGAGCATCTATGTCTAGCTGTTCTGCCACAGCCAACATAATACCTTTGGTTGATAAGACATAGTCTGAGGGCGCACTTAAATCCCACAACCGTGTCAGACTATAAGTATTTAAGTGATGCACACCTTGACTGGAAATATTTTCGATCCACTGAATATGCTGTTCCTGATTGGCCAATAAGATTGCGTCATCGACCACACCTATTTGATCCGTCACACTCATCAAATGCGGTAAGATTTGCTTGAGCATCGGTGTGACCTGCCCGGCAAAAATCAGTTGTGGATGCGTGGAGGCATATTCACCAAGCTGTTGCATGCCCTGCATCAGGTCATCACCATATAAATCGACAATGGGAATATCCAGTGCTTTGGCTTTATTGGTCAGTTGAATCAAATTTGCCATGAGTGCACTTTCTTGTATGCCCTGTTGCATACGCAAGTTTTGTAATCCGACTAAGACCAAAACCGATTGGTTCGATGCAAGCTGCCATTTGGCTTGAGATGGGGCAAGTTGGATTTTTTTGGGTATTGGGTACAGCATGGGAGACTCTTTGGCTTCAGACAGTCGGCTTTTTCGTAACTGTATATGCTAACTCAGATTGAGGGTTACTCAATACTTTAAAAGTCAACAGGGCTATATTTAAAAAATTAAAAGCAAAAATGCTTGTATCTATATTCAGATACATTCAGTCATTATATACAAACTGATTAAATGAATTTTAAACTAAACCTTTCATTTTATATTGTCATGTTATTATGGCGCAGATTCAAATCTCAAGTGCGACACATTTGTAGTTAGTTGAAAAAGTTAGGTGTATTCGTAGAATCATTGGACTTTTTCAACTCGCAATTGGAAAGCACACAATGAAGAAATACACCCAACTTTCTCAAGATGAAAGATACGAAATTTATGCTACTTTGAAAAGTAAAAGTTCAATCGCTAGCCTTGCTCGGGAGTTAGGGCGTTCACGATCAACCATCTACCGTGAATTAAAAAGAAATACTGGGCAACGTGGATATAGAGCTCAACAGGCAGCGAAATTTGCAAGTCAAAGACGGTACCGTCCTTCATCACCCATGACAGCATTTGCCTTCGCTTATATTGATTACTTGATTGGCTTGGACTGGTCACCAGAACAAATTTTAGGCGCTTTAACACAACGCGGTTGGCTGGATGTACCTTCACATGAGTGGATTTACCAGTACATTTATGAAGATAAATCAAAAGGCGGTAAACTCCACCTACATTTAAGGCATCAGAAGAAATATCGAAAACGAGGTTACAAAAACACGGATCGTAGGGGGCAAATCATTGATAAAACAAGTATTCATTGCCGAGACCAGGTCATTGATCAACGACAACGTTTAGGAGATTTCGAAGGTGACACTGTAATTGGTAAACATCATAAAGGTGCTTTATTAACTCTCGTTGATCGAAAGAGCCTGTACGTACATATTGTTCATTTAGGGCCAACGAGAGCATCCTCTCAAACGATTACTTGTGCATTAGATCGTTTACGGATGAGCCATGCTTATAGTGTTACTTTTGATAATGGTAAGGAATTTTCCGAACACAAAAGAATCACTGATGCCGGCATAGATACGTATTTTGCTGATCCTTACAAGTCTATTCAACGAGCAAGGAATGAAAATACGAATGGTTTAATCCGGCAATATCTGCCAAAATCATCATCGTTTGATGACGTGTCAAACGAAAAAATAGAGCAGATAGAATTTGCACTCAACCATCGTCCTAGAAAAACACTAGGTTGGTATACGCCTAGTGAAGTTATGGCTGGTTTTTATACTGTTGCACTTGCCGCTTGAATCCGCCTGGTCTTTAATAAAAATAATAACCAAATAATAATGAGAGCATTAATAACAGTCGGCTGTAAAACCGATCATGGGGGAATCATTACTTTTGGCGACCCTTCCTTTCTGGTGGAAGGAAAAGCTGTGCATTTGGATGGAATGGTACATTATTGTCCTAAATGTAATGTCCTATCGAAAGCTCTTGCTTCTAATCGAGGCTTTATGGTCGTCCTGGGTAGAAGCATTGTTGCGGCAGGAGACACATCAACTTGTGGTTCAAAATTTCTGAAAACTTCTGATTTGGCTGTTATGAATAATGGTATTGTCTCAAGTAAAATTGATCAATTAATATCAGATACAGCTACTAAATACATTGAAGAAAAAGAAGAAAAGATCATTAATAATATTTATTGGAGTTATGGAGATAACCTTAAGATTAAGTAGATCTTTCAACTACGGCGGAATGCCAATTAAACAGTCAACCAGAGGTTATAAAGTCAGAGGCGCTGATCATAAACCTTATTTACTTAGGGTTCGCAAGATGATCAGCTTTGTTGAACAAAATTTAGGAACTGCAGATCTCTCCTTCAAGCCTCAAAATAACCAGGATTTATCATTACAATTAAAAGAAAAAAAAAGGAATTATTATTTTCAAAGTCTCTGGCTGGGGAGATGCTTCTGGACATGTCACTTTATGGAATGGAAATGATTGTGGAGATAGTTGCTACTTGATTCATGATACACCGAGCCTAAGAACCACAGATATTCTGTTTTGGAATTTAAGATAATGAAAATAATTGCTGTACTTTTTAGTTGTCTAGTGATAAGTGCATGTTATGCAAAAGACTTAATTCCATCCATATCAAATGCGGATGAGCTCAATATCAAAAATTTTGGCTTTAGTTATTGTCTGACGAGGGCTCAGGATCAATCCCTCAGTTCTGAGGCTGCTCTAGCGATGGGCGGGTATTTCCAACAGGGTGCATATGAAGAACCCGCGTATAAAAATTTGAAAGAATATATAAACCAATCTATGAAAGCAAAAACTGAGGTATATAAAAACCAAGCAAGGCCAGCCATATTAATGAGCTGTTTAGAGCTGTATAACTCGACAGAATATAATGAAATGGTTAAACAACAGCATCACTATCTTATCCGATAGTTATTTTTAACTTAGACTTGAGAAGATAAGTACATTCTCAAGCGTATAATGTCTAGCTCTGCTGCGCCAAAAACTTCTTAATCGCCACCTGCGCAATCTCTGCATCTTCAAATGATTTCACACCTGATACACCCATCGCACCTACCAGTTGCCCTTGATACAGAATCGGTTCGCCACCTTCCAGCATTCCCGAGAAACTTTCCATAGTCAGAAAGCCCATCTGCCCGCCTTTGATAATATCTTCAAACAGCTTGGATGGACGACGACTCATCGCCGAGCATCTGGCTTTTTCAATGGCCAGATTTGCAGTCATCGGTGCTGCACCATCCATACGTTTCATCGCAAGCAAATTGCCCGTTTCATCGACTAAGGCAATACTGACATTGAAGCTGTTCTGAATTGCATATTGATGGGCGTGATCCAATAGAAATTCCGCATCACTTAGAGTCAAATAATGTTTGGTTTGCATGAATGAATATCCCTAATTTTAGAATTTAATCTCCCCTAACCCTGAGTCAGATATGGCGCAAGGAAAAGAGGAGTAAATTTTATTATTTGTACAGATAAAACTCCCTCCTTTAAAAAGGTGAAAAGCACCGCTTCGCAAGAGGGAGGATTTTAAAAAAATTAAAATTTAAGCTTTCATCTCAGCAAAAGTCTCGATCGCAGCCTGAATGGTAAATTCAATATCTTCATCGCTGTGTGCAGCCGAGAAGAAGCCAGCTTCGAATGCAGAAGGTGCTAAATTCACACCCCGATTCAACATGCCATGGAAAAATTTACGAAAAGCATCGACATCACATTTCAACATCGAATCAAAGCTGGTGATGTCTTCCTGATCGGTGAAGTACAGACCAAACATCCCACCGACCTGTTGGGTTTTAAAGGGTACGCCCGCCTCGTCTGCTGCTGCTTGTAAACCTGCAAGAAGGTTTGACAACTGCGCAGATAGGTTTTCATAGAAACCTTCAGCACGAAGATGCTTAAACATCTCAATCCCGGCACGCATTGCCAATGGATTACCCGACAATGTTCCTGCTTGATACACTTTACCCAGTGGCGCAATGCATTCCATCACTTCACGTTTACCGCCAAAGGCACCGACTGGTAGACCTGCACCAATAATTTTACCCAATGTGGTTAAATCCGGAGTTACGCCATAATGTGCCTGCGCACCGCCTAAGCCAACACGGAAACCGGTCATCACTTCGTCGATGATAAAGACTGAACCATGCTCATCACAAACATCACGAATCGCTTGCAGAAAACCGTCAATTGGTTTCACCAGATTCATGTTGCCTGCCACAGGCTCCACAATCACGCCGGCAATTTCAGCACCAAACTTGGCAAAGCATTCTTTTAAAGTCGCAATGTCATTGTATGGAAGCGTGATGGTATGCTTGGCAAAATCAGCTGGCACACCCGCAGATGTCGCTTCGCCCTCACCTTTAGTTAACAAGCCCGAACCTGCTTTTACAAGAAGCGAGTCTGAGTGACCGTGATAACAGCCTTCAAATTTTACAATCTTGTCACGGCCGGTATAACCGCGCGCTAAACGAATCGCTGTCATGGTGGCTTCCGTGCCCGAGTTGGTCATACGTACCAATTCAATCGACGGCATGATCTCGCAAATAATATCGGCAAGCGTGGTTTCATGAACTGTTGGCGCACCAAAGCTTAAGCCATCAACTGCGGCCTGTTGAACGGCTTGAATAATCGCAGGATGGGCGTGACCCAGAATCATCGGCCCCCATGAACCGACATAGTCCACATAACGTTTTCCGTCTACATCATACAAATATGCGCCTTGGGCTTTTTCGATAAAGACCGGTGTACCACCGACGCCATTAAATGCGCGTACAGGTGAGTTGACGCCACCCGGAATATGTTTATTGGCTTGTTTGAACAATTGTTCTTGCTTTGGAGATAAGCTCATGAAGGCACTCGACTCAAAATTAAATCAATCAAAAAATTCTATGCTGTAGCTTGAAAAAGCGCAGACCATTCATCTAAACGTTCAGGAATGGCATTCATCGGTAAGCCCAATATATCACTAATCACGGCGCAATAATCCGCACCTGACTCAATGACTTCTTTGGAATTTTCAACCGTTAAACCGCCAATGGCACATAAAGGCACGTTCAATTTTTCTTTGGCCAGTTTTAAGGTTTCCAAACCAATATTACCGGCTTCAGGTTTACTGTCGGTGGCATAGATGGCACCAAATGCCACATAGTTTGCACCATCGGCAATGGCCTGTTCAGCCAGCTCAAGCGAGTTATTACAGCTACGACCAATCAAGACATTTTTTGGCAAGCGTGCAACTGCCTCGACAATAGACCCGTCATCCTGACCCAAATGCACACCCACCCCGTATTTAACGGCCATTTCAAGATCATCATTAATCACAAAAAGCACACCATATTCAGCACACATGGCTTTCATATACTCGATTTCGTAAATTTGATCTTGTTTGGCGACTTTTTTACGGCGATATTGCAATACTGCAATGCCGCCATTGGCCATTGCGCCTTCCAGTTTTGCCAATAAAAGTTCTACGGGATCATCATTGGTAATTAAATATAAACCGCGCATCTTGCTCGCCACTTGCTAGGATGGCTCTATTATAGGCATAACTCGGTTTAATTGCCGCAGTCCTGCTGTTTCCGCGACCGGGTAGCAACAGATTTGCAGTTTTTTAGCGCAATTTTCCAGTTAAATCTAAAATATCACCATTTTCAGGGATATACCGACTATAAAATATGGGTTTTAATCGCTTTATAACAAAAATAATAAAGTGTTAATGCTTACGCCCTCCGACAAACGCTTTTAGGATTTTGCAGATAACTTGGTGGAGAAGTTGCAAAATTCTAAGAGCGGTTTTTTTTACCTTTAAATTTTCAATATTGTTAAGCCTCTTTAAGATTAAACTCAAAAAGATTAAAAAATACCCAATTTCAGGGATGGCCCAATTAGCGCGAAAAGACTTAAATAGCGTTAGACACAGAAAATAACCAGAAAAATAAATACCTGTGTTGGTGACACCCGATCCTTTCTAGTTTTGAATAATACGTTTGTGGGGGAGACGTTTCAAAGCTAGAAAGGATCATTTTCTTTATGTATGATCCACATGACTTGTTCTATGAATATTTACGCAATAATGGCAACGAAGTCAGTAAATTTATCTAAAAAATAGAGAAATAAAAAAAGCCCGGAGAAGGTCGCTCCAGGCTTGGAAAACTGTTTTATTCAGTAAACTATAACTTTTGATCAAATTCCATCAAACTGAATAAGCATATAACACAATTAATAGAATAATAAATGGCGACTTGCAAGTCTTTTATCGAAAGATCATGTTCCCTAGCCATACAATCCGATGAAAGTTACCTGAGTTTAACTTGAAATCTTATCGTATTTGCGATCAAGCAGACTGAGACGACCACGCAGGACATCCGCAAACATACGCCAGTCTGAAATAAAGCTATACACCGGCTGTTTAAAACTGGCCGGTTTGTTGCGTTCAAAGATAAAATGGCCAATCCAGGCACAGGCATAGCCCGAAAGCAAACCATAAGCAAAATATCGCGGTTTGCCCTGGCGAATGGCTTGAGTAAAACAATATAGGCCGATACTGCTACCTGCGACATGTAAACGGCGACTGACCATATGCCGGTGTTCGGTCAAATAAAAGCGGTAAAACTCATGATAATTGCCAATCGGCATCTGGGGTTGATGCGCGATCACATGGGTATTCTCTGGCTGTACTTGTACATTCATTTCTCATCGTCCTGATGTTTTCTTTTACCTTAGCCTATATTTTGGCCAATTAACAGTCTCTTGATTTGCTCGAATATTCTTAGATATTTTCCAAGCAAAGCCGCAATTCCTCTCGCTTTGCAACCCTATTAACAGCTCAAAGCCAATATTTAAATTCCTGTTCAATATTTTTATATGCAGGTCAAGTCTTACATGCATTTTGATTTTGGTTACAATCTGCCACGCATACATCTAAAAATATAATTGCGGCGATTGCCCGCCGAATTTTCAGCATCTCATTAAAGCGAAAAATATCAGTACATGCTGGCGTGTACTAAACAGATAGGAAAATCATTATGGTTGAAGTTGAACTCAAGTTCCAGATTCCTGCGGCACGACGCACTGCGCTGCTCAAGGCACTTGATCCGAAAAAGTCTCAACAGATCCAGCTTCAAGCCAAATATTATGATACTGCCGACCGTCAACTGGCCCAGCACGGGGTAGCACTACGTCAGCGTCTGGAAGGTACGCGCTGGGTGCAAACCCTGAAAGCTGCCGGTAAAAGCCATATTGAACGCTTTGAACATAATCATGATCTGGGGGAATTAACTGAATCTCCTGAACTGGATTTAAGTATTTATACCCAGTTCCCAGAAGCACAGGCGATTCTGAGCCATGCGCTCGGCAATCAGTCTGATCAGCTACAACTGCAATTCGAAACCGATATTGCCCGCACCTTGCGTGTAATTGAATACCAAGACACACAAATCGAAGTCAGTCTGGATATTGGGCAGATCCGTACCCGAAATGCTGAACAAGAGGTACATGAAGTCGAGTTTGAGCTAAAAAGTGGGTTGATACACAATTTATTGGCATTCAGTTTTGAATGGGTCAAGAAATATCAGCTCTGGCTCGATGTACGCAGCAAGGCAGAAATTGGTAATTTATTGGCCACCTCACAACGCGTGAGCCCGGCCACCTTCGCCAAAGAGTTCCAGATCAGTAAAAAAGACAGCGCTGGTAAAACCCTATGCAGTCTGATTGCGCAGCAGATGCAACATTTATTGCCAAATATCGCCGCGATTTCAGCTCAGGTTGCACAGCAGGAACATATTCAGCAGGCTCAACTGGCACTGGATCAGCTATATCTCACTTTGCTGCTGTTTAAAGACTGGCATCCACAGCTTTCGGACAAATGGGCTCATCAAATGGCCGCCTTTAAGCAGCAGTTCGAGCATTTACAACATTTGCAGCATATGCAAAACAGCTTGGCCAGCTTCCTGCAAAATCCGACCACTGCGGAAAATCTGAGTAAAGATATTCTGTATGCTCAGGAAAAACTGGGCAACCTGGTCAAATCAACGCAAAATGTGCATCATTATCTGGAGTTATTGACTTTTAGTTTAACTGAAGATGAACATGCTGCTCTGGATTTAAAAACTGCTGCACAAACCACGCTGCAACAACAGTATAAAGTGCTGCAAGAACAGATGAACCAGACTGAAATTAACAATTTTGAAAGTCTGGATCAATTGGCAAGCCGGATTCAGGAACTCAAATTCAGCTTTCCGATCTTAACCACAATCTATGACGTCAAAAACTTGCAGAAGTACAGCAAAGCACTGAATGATGCACAACTTGCAGCCGGTGAATATCAAACCTTGGCTTCTTCGGCAGTGTATATTCAGCAAACTGAACTGGAAGCGAGTGACTGGTTTGTATTAGGTTGGCTGACTGCTAAACAGGAAGTCTATGCCCAGAAACTGCTTGAGGCGACAGAACAGTTCCTGGTGAGCCGTAAATTCCTCAAATAAATATCTTTAAGAATATTTTAAAGCACGCTCCCTCTACGGCGTGCTTTTTTTGTTGCAGAAGCACATCACACCATGGCTAATCTTTGAGCTATATTGCTCTGTATAACCTACATCGAGAAGGAATGACCCGATGGCAGAAATAGAGCTTAAATTCCAGATTCCGTCACCGTCACGTGCACAATTTGAACAGGACTTCCAGAAGCTTCAGCCGACTCGGCATCGTTTATGTGCGCGCTACTTCGATACTGAAGCACAACAACTCCAACAACATCAAATCGCCTTGCGACAACGTCTAGAAGACCAGCAATGGATTCAAACCCTGAAAGCACCTACTGAGCAGCAATTTGAACGTTTTGAACTTGAACATACATTAAAAAGCCCACCTGAAAGCTGTGATTTTCAGTTATATCGCAAACACAAACCGGCAAAAAAGATTCTGAAACAGGCGCTTGGCGATTTGGATATACCGCTTATTCTGCAATTTGAAACAGATATCGCGCGTTATGTACTGACCGAAACACATCAAAATAGCCAGATTGAGATTGCCTTTGATGTAGGGGAAATTCGCCATAAGGATCAAGCCATTGATATTTATGAAGTCGAATTTGAGCTAAAATCCGGTCAATTGAGCGAATTGATTGATTTCATTCGGCCATGGATTCAACGTTATGATTTATGGCTGGATACGCGGAGTAAATCGGAACGCGGTTATGCCCTATTACAGGGTGAAGAAAGTCTGCCTGTGCAGCATCAGCTGCCATTAGAACTTGAGCAGAAAGATCAGATTGCTACTATTTTAAAGAAAATCGTAGCCAACTGTCTGGCTCATCTTTTTCCGAATGCAACTGCGATTGCCGCTGATCATTATAACAGCGATCATGTGCATCAGGCACGTGTCGCGATCCGGCGCTTACGCAGTGCCTTTAAAATTTTTCAGTCTGTGACTGAACATGTACAGCCAGAATGGCCGGAACAGCTGCGAGATATTTTTCAGCAACTGGGTTCTACCCGAGATCGCGATGCCCTTGCAGAAAGTCTGATTCCGCAACTGGAAAAAGCCGGCTCACCCTTATTAAAATTACCACCACATCGACAAAAACAGCCAGATATTAGCGCGCTGTTCAGACATTCAGCTACAGTGGACTTGATACTGCAACTACTCAGCTTTAGTCAGGAAAAAACGCATAGCAAAGCCAAATCTTCGCATAAAATTTTGTGTAAAGGTTTGAGCAAGTTACATCAGCAAATTTGTCAGGATGCCGAAAACTATCAGGAACTGGATATTGAATCGCGGCATCGCACGCGTAAACGGGTGAAACGCTTGCGCTATAACGTAGAATTTTTACAGAGCTTATTTCCTGAAAAGGATGTGAAAACTTATCTGAAAGCCCTAAAACCCTTACAGGAAAGCTTGGGGCATTATAACGACCTATTTGTGGCAGACGAACTGTTTAGACCGTATGTCAAGCAAAATAGCAAAGCCTGGTTTGTGCTGGGTTGGATAAGCGCGGAACAGCAGCGTTTGTCGAGTGAAGCAGCCGAGCGTTTACAGCAGTTTGCTGAAAATACCAAACCCTTCTGGTAAAACCGGGCTAGCGATATTTACCAAACACTTTCCAGGTATTATTATCGGCCAGAGGGTCATTATAACTATCACTGCGTTGCTTACGTGGTTTATCACGGGCATCGATCAGCTCAAAATGTGGCTCGACACTCAGCACGATACCATTCACATAAAAACGGGTACGTGTATATTCACTTTGACCATGCTGAAACACATAAGTACGTAAGTCTACAAATTCGCGGTGTGCCACCAAAGCCGCGGTATCGTCACTGTCGAGCCAGTGTCGCATGGCTGCAACCTGCTCAGGTTCAAACTGCCCGCATTTTTCAATCAGGCTGGCCACACCACGAAAAGTTTTAGATTCTTTGGCCCGGGTTTTATTTAGCCTGATTCGGTCAACATGAAAATAAAACAGCGGCAAGTTTAAATGACTGGGAAGATGGATAGCATCTAGGGTTTCATCGTCCATGAAAGGTTGGAACAGATCCTGCGCCCTTTCAATCAGACCAAGCCACTGGGTGTAATATTCTTCGACCTGCGATTTGGTTCCATAATAAATCGGCAGACCTTCGACATTGGCCAGATTTGCTGGTGGCCAGATATTCTGGCGCAATAAGGCAATATCACTTTTCAGACTTTGTACCGCAATCGCATCCTGCATGGCATTCACTTTTATATGCTTAGGCTATTTTTAGATTAAGGCAAAGGTTTAGTTTCTGCAAGGCTTTGCCTATAATTAGCCATTAAGATTTTATGATGGTCAGGAAAAATTCATGGTTCAAAAGATTGAAGCAACCGATGTAACCGAAGAAGAAGCGTTAAATGCGGCATTCTTTGAACGTGCTGATGAATTTATTCAACAAGCCAACGAGTTTTGTCGCGTAGAAAAAGGCTCGCAGGAAAAACCGAGTGATAAGCGCGGTCAAGTCAGTGCAGCCATGTTATTTGGTACTGCCCGTTTCAATACCTGGGTGGCAGCGAATAACTTTAAAGATGGCAACGAAATGCGCGATGCCAAAGATCAGGTGATGTCTTATATTATGCAGCAATTCCAAATGATGCTGGAAGATAACTATGATGAATACTGTGAACAGTTCGAAAACTATTTGCGTTTCCGTCACAATGAAGAGTTTCATGCCAACAAGCATAACCATGATCACAAGCACGATCATTGATTAAAATACGAAAAGCCCCTCGGGGCTTTTTTATTTGCTGTAATTTATCATCTTGACTTCGAACTGATTTTAGCCCCATATAAATTGAATAATAAATACACTAAAACAAGACATCCTATGCAGCAGCTTCCCTTTCCCATCATTGACCCACATATTCACCAATGGGATCCGTACAACACCCCACACGCAGCAGCATTTGCCGTAAAACTGTTTGGCAAATATCCTAAATTACTGGACAAAATGGTGCGGCTGCTCAAACCTAAAGATGTGATTGAGACCATTGGCCTGACCGAGCATCTGACCGCCCCTTATCTGCCTGCGAACTACAACAAAGATCTAGGGCATTATGAAGTCGAACAAATTGTGCATGTTGAAGCCAGCTGGCATGATCAGAAAGGTACAGGCGTGGTTGATGAAACCCGTTTTGTGGCCGGACTTCCTTTTGATCAGCATAATATCCAGCTCGGTGGCATTGTCGCTACGGCGGATCCGCGGCAGAAAAACTTTAAGCAATTGATTCAATTGCATCGCGAAGCTTCTCCAAAATTTCGCGGCATCCGTAAAATGGCTGCGGTACATCCAGACAAAGGGATTCATGCCTGGGTCTATTCGAGCCAGATTGCGGATGTGACTGCACTGGCCAAAGCCTTTCCGGACACACCCATCGTACTAGATCACCTCGGTACGCCTGCCGGCTTATTTGGCAAGGTGGGCAAAGCTACAGGCAAGACCGAACAAGATCGTGCCCAGATATTTTCAAGTTGGCAAGATCAACTGGCTGAACTGTCCGAGTGCAGAAATGTATCGACTAAAATGTCTGGCCTGTTTATGCCGGTGCTGGGTCATGATTTTCATCAGCAGAAACGGCTGGCAACTAAACAGGAATTATTGGAACGTGCAGCTCCCCTGATTCAGCATACCTTAGATTGCTTTGGTTCTGAACGCCTGATGTTTGCCTCCAACTTTCCAATGGACAGTGTCAGCAGCTCACTCGTGAATATCATTGATGCTTTTAGCGATATTGTGCAGGACTATGATGAAAACGCGTTAAAGCCAGTTTTTTATGAGAATGCGAAAGCATTTTATAAATTATAAGAAGCGTCTGGATTTTTAAAGAAAGAAGAAAAATACATATGTTTTGGAAGGAAATAATCACGAGTCCTGGGTCAGATAGGCTTTTCTATACTTGCTGAGCAATCTTTTCTAGTTTAATCCCATCATATTATTCACTTCGCTTTTAAGAAAGATAGGACTTACGCATTGACGGATTCAAAAAAGTATTAAAATACTTTATAAAGTATCTGTGATCAGACGAATTAAACATGCTTCTACAGCAACTTGTACATTACCCATTTATATGGGCTTTCTCATGA
>NZ_VPAQ01000041.1:0-4106 GCF_013419135.1 Acinetobacter sp. YH12100
TAATAGGATTTTGCTGATCTAAATGCTTTTGATGCCAGGCACGAAGTGTTTCAGGAGTACAACCAATCTTAGGCGCAATTGCTGTGATTGCAGCCCAAGTAGAAGGATAATCTTTTTCAGATTCAATCAATAATTGAACCGCTCTTTCTCTGATTTCAGGGGTATATTTTAATTTTGTCATCGGGATAGTCTCTCAGAATATTGACTCTCCGACAAACCCGGTACGGTTCACATTTTACGGCAGAGGATGAACCTATGCTTTCAATCCTTACAGAACATCAGTTTTTTCCGATAGTGATGAAACATAATAAATATGATTATTTTAGAATTATGTCTAAACAAGCGTCATTAAGTGCCGTGCGATGGGTACTTGCGTGGTTGAGTGTACGATATTTGGTGATTAGAGATCATAATTCTGTGAATTTGTTCAAGACAGCTACGTGTGCATAAATATCATTTACCTGACTAGGAAAACTTCTTGCTGCTCATTTATCACTTAATAATAGAGACTCAGGTATTTTTTATGGATCAACAAAGCAATAAAAACATCACATTATTCCTTGCATTTGATTTGCTACTGGAAGCTGTACAACACACTTCCTTATGGAAATAGCCTAAGCAGATATCGTTCAATTTAAGGGGCCCAGGCCTTTGCTTGGCAAATCAGATTTTAACAAAGCAAAGGCCTGGGAATCCGCGAATTTGATTTTTTTCTTTGCTTTCAATTTGATCCATACGTTATCGATTTATATTTTTTATTTAAAAATGAATAAAAAAATTCTAATTTGGTTTGACCAAAGAAAAAGATACCCATATGATAATTACATTACAGCAAAATCTGTAATCGGGCGTGGAAACCCGCATCTCAACGTACTAAAGAGTCACTTTTAGTGGCTCTTTTGTGTCTGCATGGCAATGCTTTATGGCAGGCCAAGTAGGGCAGTCTATGACTGGCCGTTTCGTTGAGCGGTATTTCCACCCCTATTTGGTTTGCCACCATCTCGTGGAAAAGATGTTGGCAAATTTCACATTGATCAACGAGATTACAATATGAAAAATATCATCTTAAAAGTACCCATTTCTCTTAGGTTTCTTTTGTTAGCGCTGACCGGATATTGACGGTCATTTAATTCATCGCTTTAACTAAATTGAACTATATGCACTTTCAAATTTCGTGCTTTAGCGAATATAGGAAAGTGCTGCCTGGAGAAAACAAAAAATGGGCCAAACTCGATTACTGACGAATATCATTCAGCGTAAAGTCATGTTGCCAGAAGAAATGTCGCCTTCAATGCAGCGTGATAATTTTGAAGTGGCACTGACTGATTTTGAAAAGCATGCCATCATCAAATGTTTATTTAAAGCGGATAACCAGCGTTCTACTGAATGTTGGAGTGTGCAGGAAATTGCAAACTTTATTGAGAATTGTACAGAAGATCAAAATATCAATTTGTGTATCTTGTATTGGAAAGATATACACGGCAACATCTATATTATCGATGGGGCGCATCGTCTTTCGAGTATTTATGCTTGGGTCAAGAGATATTTTGCAGATGAACAAGCCACTCAAGCGCCTAATTTTAGCGATCAACAAAAAGAAGATATTCGTGACCTGCGAAATCATTTAGGAGATCTAGCTGACTTCCAAAAAATTTGTATTGATCCTAAATTTGCAGAACAAAAATCTAAATTAGACGATATTAAAATCAGTTTCCGGCAAGTGCTTGGTACTCCAGAAGACGCAAGACGCGTATTCCAATCGATTAATTCAGATACTAAACGCCTAGATAAATATGAGGAATATCATCTAAGAAGTCGGGGAAGTGATGCATATTATGCGATCTATGCCTGTTGTTATATCAATGACAATAAATCCAATTTAGAAGAGCTTCAATATACACGTTTAAATTCGCTGATCGAGTTGGGGGAGAAGATCCATCAGCTGCTTTTCTCTACCATATTATTAGATACTGAAATGAGTCATGGCAAAAAAATTGGCTTGGTCAATGAGCTCATGAATATCATCGCGGGTGATCAGATTCATAATATCATGAGCCTGAATCAGGGTGAACGCGTTGAAAAGATCATGTCACATCTGTTTACGGTCCTTTGCAGAATGGCCACTCCTGTAAAAAATACTGGGGTTCCGAGTTTGGGCTTACATCCGTTCTTATATTTTTATAAGGACCAGCGTTTTCAGATTACTTCCTTTCTGGCATGGTTTGCTATTGTGTTTGAAATTCATGAAAGCCTGATGCAGATTCACCATCGAACCATTAGCTTTAAAGAGTTTACACGTGTCCGCCGTAGTATTGAGTTCTTGATTGCCAATTTTCCAGTGGCGACCACTGAAACGGTCGGTAAGTTCGGCAGTGGGATTAAAGGCTATGATCGGCTACAAATCGTTTATAAAGCCTTTATCTGTTTAAGCCTGGAAATGGATGTCGATTTTGAAGATGAAGAATGCCTGAACACCTTTATTTTGTCGATGTCAAAGGCTTTCAAGTACATCAACTTTAATGAGTTTTATTCTGAAAGATTTTTGGGTAATTATGATGATGGGGTTGTAGAGCATGTAGTCGGATATGTTGAATCGATTAGCCCGATCTCTCGATCAAAGCCCAAGGCCTTTTCAGCATTAACCAAAAATTTGCTTAAGCACAATTTTCTGGTGGGTAATCATAACTTTTGCCCCATTTGTGATGGATTAATCTATCTCGATTCTACTGAATCGGATCATCGGATTGCCAAAGCCGCAGGTGGCCAAGGGGTGCTAGAGAATGGTCTGCTGGTTCATCCACTCTGTAATAGAATGAAATCAGATCTGAGCCTGGAAGAGATTAGAGCGGATTTGTTTGGTGAATTACTGTATTAATCAGCAGAGTGATGAACTCATTTTCTCAAGTGTGTTAATTAATGATAAATCACATGATTTAACTTTTGATATATTCAGCCAGTGTAGCTTTTTTTAATTAAGTGCAGAATCATAGCTAGAAGCTAGCTGTAGTTTCTGAATGACCGTCAAGGTCCTTAGTTTTGCCCATTGATCCTTCTCTGGGCATTTTTTTTGATCAAAATATAACGCTATTCTTGCTAAAAATTGAATATTAATTTTTAACGAAAATTATGTGTAGATAGGTCTAGATAAATTTTTATTCCATTTTCTGCAAATTATTGGATAAACCAACCAGCTATTCTTGTTTATGGTCTACCAGTCATTCTCATTCCAAGTAGACCATCAAGATATAAAACTACATAGCCAATTTTGCCGATACCAAACGATTCATACTCACACCACGCTCCGCAGCTTCAAGTGCTAGTTTTTGATGAACCATTGATGGAACACGAACAGCAAACCGTCCGCTATACTTTTTTTCTGAAAGCGGTACAGGTAATTTCTCATTATTGCTGATCATATCTGCTACAACTTCAGCAACAAGATCAACAATCCCTGAAAATGCTTTAGATTGTTCTGCATCGAGCCAAGACAGTGACGGAAATTCGGCACATAGACCAACATACTCATTATCTTCTGCTGACCATGTAACACGATAAGTAAATTGTTTGCTATCCATTTGACACCTCACAATGTTTTAAGTTTATCAAGTGCAGCTAATACTTGCCTAACCTGATAAGGTTTAGCCTTTCCGCTATCATCTTGAAGATTAATACGAGGATCGCCTTGCCACGGTGTTTTAAATACCGTGTGACTACCACTTGTTTGTCTTGGTTCACCAAAATATTGCTTACAAACCTTGAGTAAATCGACATAGCGGATATTTTTTGGATTATTCCGCATTTGTTCTATAAGTTGATCAAGATTTGCCATTTAAATGCTCAATAGTGCCAATGATTAATAGTATCAATATTGATACCATTAATCAAGAGTTTGGCATGCCTAGTGGCTTATACGAACAGAAATGAATGGTAGGGTGCAAATAGGAATAGGGGGTAGATTTACATAGGAATATGCAATTTACTATCTGTAAGTGAAAGAGGACTCCACCCGACAGTCAGGGTGGAGGTGAATTTCACAGATTTTAACCTTGTTGGTTTTGAATGTATTTCTTAATAATATCTAAGGGCGCACCACCGCACGACCCTGC
>NZ_VPAQ01000042.1:0-3951 GCF_013419135.1 Acinetobacter sp. YH12100
GGCCAGGCCTCAGCATTTTATTATGGTGATCCCCTGGGCGAAATGCGCCTGGTAAGCAGAGTTTTTGAAATGTAAGGCCTTTGAATAAGACAAAAGGCTGCCTCATCGCTAACTTTGCAACAGTGCCAGAGTTTGATGCTCAGGGTGTCGCGGTTCGGTTTATTGACGACGGGATCAGTACCGACGGTGATATGGGGCAAATGGTGGTCACCATCCTGTCGGCTGTGGCACAAGCTGAACGCCGGAGGATCCTAGAGCGCACGAATGAGGGCCGACAGGAAGCAAAGCTGAAAGGAATCAAATTTGGCCGCAGGCGTACCGTGGACAGGAACGTCGTGCTGACGCTTCATCAGAAGGGCACTGGTGCAACGGAAATTGCTCATCAGCTCAGTATTGCCCGCTCCACGGTTTATAAAATTCTTGAAGACGAAAGGGCCTCGTGATACGCTTATTTTTATAGGTTAATGTCATGATAATAATGGTTTCTTAGACGTCAGGTGGCACTTTTCGGGGAAATGTGCGCGGAACCCCTATTTGTTTATTTTTCTAAATACATTCAATTTCGTTCCACTGAGCGTCAGACCCCGTATAGTGTTTTGCAGTTTAGAGGAGATATCGCGATGCATACGCGGAAGGCAATAACGGAGGCAATTCGAAAACTCGGAGTCCAAACCGGTGACCTGTTGATGGTGCATGCCTCACTTAAAGCGATTGGTCCGGTCGAAGGAGGAGCGGAGACGGTCGTTGCCGCGTTACGCTCCGCGGTTGGGCCGACTGGCACTGTGATGGGATACGCGTCGTGGGACCGATCACCCTACGAGGAGACTCTGAATGGCGCTCGGTTGGATGACAAAGCCCGCCGTACCTGGCCGCCGTTCGATCCCGCAACGGCCGGGACTTACCGTGGGTTCGGCCTGCTGAATCAATTTCTGGTTCAAGCCCCCGGCGCGCGGCGCAGCGCGCACCCCGATGCATCGATGGTCGCGGTTGGTCCGCTAGCTGAAACGCTGACGGAGCCTCACGAACTCGGTCACGCCTTGGGGGAAGGGTCGCCCGTCGAGCGGTTCGTCCGCCTTGGCGGGAAGGCCCTGCTGTTGGGTGCGCCGCTAAACTCCGTTACCGCATTGCACTACGCCGAGGCGGTTGCGGATATCCCCAACAAACGATGGGTGACGTATGAGATGCCGATGCTTGGAAGAAACGGTGAAGTCGCCTGGAAAACGGCATCAGAATACGATTCAAACGGCATTCTCGATTGCTTTGCTATCGAAGGAAAGCCGGATGCGGTCGAAACTATAGCAAATGCTTACGTGAAGCTCGGTCGCCATCGAGAAGGTGTCGTGGGCTTTGCTCAGTGCTACCTGTTCGACGCGCAGGACATCGTGACGTTCGGCGTCACCTATCTTGAGAAGCACTTCGGAGCCACTCCGATCGTGCCAGCACACGAAGCCGCCCAGCGCTCTTGCGAGCCTTCCGGTTAGAGGCCGTCGACAATGATAATCTGGATCAACGGACCTTTCGGCGCCGGAAAGACGACTCTCGCTGAGCGGCTGCGCGATCGGCGTCCGAAATCGCTGATCTTTGACCCTGAGGAAATCGGGTTCGTGGTGAAAGAAACGGTCCCCATACCAGCGAGCGGAGACTATCAGGATCTCCCCTTGTGGAGGGGACTTACGATCGCTGCGGTCAGCGAGATTCGCAGGAATTACTCGCAGGACATCATCATCCCAATGACGCTCGTGCACCCGGACTATCTGACTGAGATACTCGACGGGTTAAGGCAGATCGACGATCAGCTGCTGCACATCTTTCTGATGCTTAACGAGGACCTATTGCGTCACCGGATCTCGAACCAGACCATGCATCCTGACCCGAATCGGAATGCGGAGATTCGAGAGTGGCGATTAGCGAATGTCGCCCGATGCTTGGCCGCAAGGGAACGGCTTCCGTCCACAACCCGTGTTCTCGATAGTGGTGCACACACCAGCGATGAACTTGCAGCGATGGTGCTCGACAGACTCGATCAGCGCACCTGATCGCCTTCGACGCCTGCGCAAAGGGTAGCGCGAGGGTGGTGGTCTCAGTCTGCTTTGCGATTATTCTCCTAAGCCGTACCGCCTGACGGTCGGTTTACGTGACGCGAATGGGCGACTTCCGTTTCGGAAAAGCACCACCGCGGCATAGAGACGCCAGCTGCCGAAGCCTCCGCCTTGAAGGGACACGAACCGTCGACCCGCAAGTTGGTCTACTAAGTGATTGAAATCCAAACGCTCAGGCAAGCGGGGTGTCGGCTGTAGCGTAACGTTAAATTATAGAACCTAAAGCTCCAAATGCTAAATGGTATCAAGGGGCCAAATAGCGGCGGCTACAGTCGCCGCCTTTAACGGATAACAACCCGCAACGACTTTCGAGCCTGATTGGCTTCGCACGGCCTAGACACCAGGGTTGCACATATTTCCAGCATACAATTACACTATAGCTGGATCAAGCCCAAGGTGCACGCCGTACTACGACGCACTTGATCTAAAGTTGGCCCTTATCTCATTGAGACGGATAAAGAAACTCCTCGCAAAGCTCGATTTGTGGCTTCAGCATCGCGGTTCGGCGGTGGACCGCCGTGGTCATCGGCTTCATCGGAGTGCTTCTCGTGGTCAAGCCGGGCTATCTGCCGTTCCAATTGGGTCATTTGGCTGCCATCGGCACCGGGCTGGCCACGGACGCGGCAATCATCATCCTCAGGCGCGTCGGCGGAAAGGTGAAGACCACCAGCATGCTGGGCATCAGTGCCCGGCGCTTGCAGCGCGGCTGAGGCACGACATATGAAGGCGTAGCTGGAAACCCCCGTCAGGCCAAAATTGGCGACAGGGTCTAGATCCCTTATTCTAAAGCGCGGACCGACCCATAGTCGCTATTGGAGTGTCTCAAGCCGCAGGTCGTAGAAACGGCCGAGGCTCCTCAAATGATCGACGATGTCAGCAACAGATGGTCACGCTTTCCTTATCGCTGGCAGATTTTATCGACCACCTCACCAACACGGTCGAAGTCTTCTGCCAGCAGATCGCTCTCTGCAAAACATAGCAATCTTGTCCTACTGCGGTGATTGGGCAGCCGGTGGCGAAGATCTCATCAACGAAATCCGGGATCTGATCTTTACGCATTTCATCCTCCTGATGGCAGGGCGCCGATCGCATGATCTGAATAAGGTATGATCGTCATGGCTGACTGACCGCGCGACGCTTTCAGCGGCGTTGAGGCATAACCGGAGAGCCGCCGTTCATACGTGATGCGGCCTGCACATAGGAAACATGTCCTCACCGTAGAAGTGCAGCCGGATATGATGGCGCCGGCACAGCCAGCGGACGTTCAAAGGCTCGTCATACCTGTCATGATGCGCGTCCACGTGCGCGCAATCACCGTCAATCGACTGATGTTATCCAACATCTGTCCGAGACCCTGCCAGGCATTCCTCAGCGCGCGTGACCAAGAACAACTTTTGAGGTAGGTTGGTGCTGAGTACGGCCGCAGCCTGATAGGCTGCCGCAGCTTGGTCTTGGAAACCAAGACGCGAAAGGAAATCCGCCCGCGTCGCGTGAAAAAGCGGGTAGGTCTCCACGTCCCACTCGTCCTCAATCGCCTTAAGGACCGCCATCCCTGCAGCGGGGTTCATGGCCCACGACACAGCGACTGCTCGATTGAGGGCAACTACGTATGTAGGGCTCAACAGGAAGAGCGCGTCATATCTCGCCAGTATCTCTCGCCAATTGGTGTCTCGAAAGCTCGCAGCCCGCGCGTGACAAGCAGAAATCAACGCTTGCAGAAGATACGGCACTGTTGCAAATAGTCGGTGGTGATAAACTTATCATCCCCTTTTGCTGATGGAGCTGCACATGAACCCATTCAAAGGCCGGCATTTTCAGCGTGACATCATTCTGTGGGCCGTACGCTGGTACT
>NZ_VPAQ01000043.1:0-3929 GCF_013419135.1 Acinetobacter sp. YH12100
CGATAGGTGATCCAGAGTTAGCTGTAGAAATGATTATGCCAGTCAAGGCTTTTGAAGAATTCTGCGCACACCATCAAGTACAGCACCTAAGTACGGATGATTTTGCAAAGATTGAATATGACCGCATTGCGAAGCAAAAGATAATCGGATAAAATGTAGCAATTCATATTCGTAAGCGTGGAGTAATCAGATGGGAAATTCCAAGTCAGCAGACAAGTAAGCCGCAACAACCAGTATTGTTGTTGCGGCGCTCTGTAAGGCTAGTCTCATCTGATTGCTGACGAGCAGACGTCGCCCGGTATTCCTTAATCGAGGGTTGATTCGTCATGACCACCACACGCCCCGCGTGGGCCTATACGCTGCCGGCAGCACTGCTGCTGATGGCTCCTTTCGACATCCTCGCTTCACTGGCGATGGATATTTATCTCCCTGTCGTTCCAGCGATGCCCGGCATCCTGAACACGACGCCCGCTATGATCCAACTCACGTTGAGCCTCTATATGGTGATGCTCGGCGTGGGCCAGGTGATTTTTGGTCCGCTCTCAGACAGAATCGGGCGACGGCCAATTCTACTTGCGGGCGCAACGGCTTTCGTCATTGCGTCTCTGGGAGCAGCTTGGTCTTCAACTGCACCGGCCTTTGTCGCTTTCCGTCTACTTCAAGCAGTGGGCGCGTCGGCCATGCTGGTGGCGACGTTCGCGACGGTTCGCGACGTTTATGCCAACCGTCCTGAGGGTGTCGTCATCTACGGCCTTTTCAGTTCGATGCTGGCGTTCGTGCCTGCGCTCGGCCCTATCGCCGGAGTATTGATCGGCGAGTTCTTGGGATGGCAGGCGATATTCATTACTTTGGCTATACTGGCGATGCTCGCACTCCTAAATGCGGGTTTCAGGTGGCACGAAACCCGCCCTCTGGATCAAGTCAAGACGCGCCGATCTGTCTTGCCGATCTTCGCGAGTCCGGCTTTTTGGGTTTACACTGTCGGCTTTAGCGCCGGTATGGGCACCTACTTCGTCTTCTTCTCGACGGCTCCCCGTGTGCTCATAGGCCAAGCGGAATATTCCGAGATCGGATTCAGCTTTGCCTTCGCCACTGTCGCGCTTGTAATGATCGTGACAACCCGTTTCGCGAAGTCCTTTGTCGCCAGATGGGGCATCGCAGGATGCGTGGCGCGTGGGATGGCGTTGCTTGTTTGCGGAGCGGTCCTGTTGGGGATCGGCGAACTTTACGGCTCGCCGTCATTCCTCACCTTCATCCTACCGATGTGGGTTGTCGCGGTCGGTATTGTCTTCACGGTGTCCGTTACCGCGAACGGCGCTTTGGCAGAGTTCGACGACATCGCGGGATCAGCGGTCGCGTTCTACTTCTGCGTTCAAAGCCTGATAGTCAGCATTGTCGGGACATTGGCGGTGGCACTTTTAAACGGTGACACAGCGTGGCCCGTGATCTGTTACGCCACGGCGATGGCGGTACTGGTTTCGTTGGGGCTGGTGCTCCTTCGGCTCCGTGGGGCTGCCACCGAGAAGTCGCCAGTCGTCTAACCGACGACTGGTAGCAGGCCCGCTCCGATGCGGCGCACTAACCATCGAAACCTCGTGAATGTCGGTATCCTGTCTGGCAGGATACCGCTCATTTCCCTTGTTCAGTTCATCGCCGTCGCCGAGCATCTGAATTTTCGGCATGCGGCCAAGGCACTTGGTATCAGCCAGTCGAGCGTCAGCGCGCGTGTGAAAGCGCTGGAGGATAACCTTGGTGTCCTGCTATTTGAGCGCCATGCGCGGGGCGTTCGGCTAACAGACGCAGGCAGGCACTTCATGGAGCGTGTCACGGCGGGTGTCGATCAACTCGATCACGCAGTGAAGACCGCAGGCATGACAGCTCAAGGAGAATACGGCCGGCTTCGCATCGGCATCCATGCCTTAATCCCACGCAGCTTTCTCACGGAGCTGATCCGTCATTATCGGGAAGAACATACGGGCATTGAGGTTGAGATCACCGAAGGCACAGCCCGCGATGCGGTGATGCAGCTTCGTGCTGACCAGCTCGACGTGGTGTTCGTCGCGGGCAAGCCCGAGATGCCCGACTGCCATACCCGACCGATCTGGACCGAACCGCTGGTGGCCGTGCTATCGGATGGGCATCGCCTCGCCGGGCAGTCCGCAATCACTTGGTCCGATCTGGTCGGCGAGACTTTCATTGTTCGCTATGGTGGCACCGGCCCGCAGGTCCATGACCATATCGTGCTGCGCCTTGCCGGGCGTTGGCCCGCACCGTCGATCCGGCGCTTTGATGTGGGGCGCGACACGCTGCTATCTATGGTCGGACAAGGCTTCGGCATCACTATCGTCGGCGAGGCAACGTCATTGTTGCCGACGACCGGCATCGTCTTCCTGCCCTTCCTCGATGAACCGGAGCCGGTTGCCTTTACAGCCGTCTGGTCGCCGTTCAATCGCAACTCCGCACTGAAAAATCTACTCAACCTCGCAGGCAAAATGAAGCGTGACGGCGATTCGCCCAATCGTTTCCTGGATGGCACTCGACCGGCACGATAACGGCACAGGCGATCCATCCTATTTGCCGCCGATAGTATCCGGCAGCCCTCCGGCATCCTCTTTCCTGTTGCCCGTCCCGATTTTGCCTACTCTCTGATCGGCTCCGTCTCTTTTGCCGACTGGAGCCTGCATTGCGCGGAGGCCGAATCCTTTGGGGTCAGATCGCCGTAGTCATCACCATCGTTCTGGTGATGACGTGGGCGGCGACGCAATGGGTTGCCTTTCGCCTCGGCTTCCAGCCCCAGCTTGGAGCGCCATGGTTCGATCTGGCGGGCCTGCCGGTCTATTATCCGCCGGCCTTCTTCTGGTGGTGGTTTTCCTTCGACGCCTACGCGCCCGCTATCTTCGTCGAGGGCGGCATCATCGCGGTATCGGGCGGCTTCATCGCCATCGCCGCCGCCATCCTCATGTCGATCATTCGAGCGCGGGAAGCCCGCAACATCGCCACCTACGGATCGGCGCGATGGGCGGAAGACAAGGAAATCCGTGCGGCCGGATTGCTCGGCCCCGATGGCGTAGTGCTCGGCCGGCATACGCAAGACTATCTGCGCCATGACGGTCCCGAGCATGTCTTATGCTTCGCGCCGACCCGCAGCGGTAAGGGCGTCGGGCTGGTGGTGCCGACGCTGCTGACATGGCCGGGAAGCTGCATCGTCCACGACATCAAGGGCGAGAACTGGACGCTGACGGCCGGCTTTCGCGCGAAGCACGGCCGCGTCCTGCTGTTCGATCCCACGAACGCCAGATCGTCGGCCTACAATCCGTTGCTGGAGGTGCGGCAGGGGGAGTGGGAAGTCCGCGACGTGCAGAACATCGCGGATATTCTGGTCGATCCCGAAGGCAGCCTCGACAAGCGTAATCATTGGGAAAAGACCAGCCATAGCCTGCTGGTCGGCGCGATCCTGCATGTTCTCTATGCGGAGAAGGACAAGACGCTGGCGGGCGTCGCCAATTTCCTGTCCGATCCCCGCCGCCCGGTCGAGGCGACCTTGCGCGCCATGATGGACACGCCGCATCTCGGCGAGGCTGGCGTTCATCCCGTCATCGCGTCGTCGGCGCGCGAGCTGTTGAACAAGAGCGAGAACGAACGAAGCGGGGTGCTCTCCACCGATATGTCGGTCCCAAAGGCGAGCTCAGAGACCATGGAAAGCATGTTCTCGGACTTACGTAGCAACTCGTTTCTTTTCGCAGGTTGAGCCACAGAGGTGGATCAGGAAATTTGAACAACACTTATAAGTGATATTTTGCTCCCCAAATGATGTTATAAACATCAATATATGGAGTATTTTATGACACGTAGACCAAGAAGAAATCATTCAAATGACTTTAAAGCTAAGGTAGCACTTGCTGCGATTAAAGCAGAAAAAACACTTGCTG
>NZ_VPAQ01000044.1:0-3843 GCF_013419135.1 Acinetobacter sp. YH12100
ATTAATGCCAGCTACAATCTGGAGCTAACAGAACAACGATTAATTATGCTCGCAATTATCAACGCTAGAGAGTCTGGGCAAGGCATCACAGCAGACAGTAAATTAGAAATACATGCAAGTGACTATGCAAACTTATTCAATGTATCTATTGATGCGTCATACAAGGCACTTCGAGAAGCAGTAAACAACCTATTTAATCGTCAGTTCAGCTATACAGCAGAATATAAAAAGACAGGAAAAACAGGCATAGTGCGCTCACGATGGGTTAGTCGTATTTTTTACGTTGATGATTTAGCACTATTAGAAATTACTTTTGCGCCTGATGTTGTGCCACTGGTGACGCGTTTAGAAGAACACTTCACAAGCTATCAAGCTAAACAGGTTGCACACTTAACAAGTAAGTATGCAACTAGGCTTTATGAGTTATTAATTGCTTGGCGTGAAGTCGGCAAAGTACCACAAATAGAAATCAGTGAATTTAGAAATCGGCTAGGGCTTTTAGAAAGCGAATACACTGCAATGAGTGACTTCAAAAAGCGTGTACTAGAACCATCTATAAAGCAAATAAATGAGCACACAGACATTACTGCAACGTATGAACAGCACAAAAAAGGGAGGTTGATTTCAGGCTTTTCATTCAAATTGAAACAGAAGCAAGAAGCAAAGAAAATCGAATCTAAACGAGATCCAAACACCCCCGATTTCTTTATAAAAATGACTGATGCACAGCGTCATCTATTTGCAAACAAAATGTCTGAAATGCCTGAGATGGGGAAATATTCTGAGGGCACAGAAAGCTATCAGCAATTTGCTATTCGCATTGCAGACATGCTTTTACAACCTGAAAAATTCAGAGAGCTTTATCCACTTTTAGAAAAAGCCGGATTCAAAGAATGATTGAAAAAGAGATAACAAAATTTGAGAAAGAAATTTTGCTACAAGAAAAAATTAAGCAGCTCGAAAACGAGCTTAAAGAATTTTCTGATCTTCAAAAAAAAGCATATAGTCCACGGCTTCAAAAAAGCATTATTGGGTTAGAAAACAGAATTTTAAGAGCGCAAAAATTGCTGTACAACAACTGATTCAACTGTCATCTGCGTTTATCATTTTCAATCTCTTTAGCAACGTTTCTTATTTTCTCTATTATCTCAGAGCGTTTATTTTTAATAGAATTTCTTACATTATTTGCTTTATTTTCATCATCATTGGTTACGTCTGACAAGTAGTTGCAAACAATAAAATCTTCAAGTAAATGCTGTAAAATCGCTTCTTCTGTATCTTGGGGACCAAATAAATAGTGGTCTTTTAAAAATTGGCTATATTTAAGAACAACACCACCTAAAAAGTATTTGCGACGCTCATTTTCTTTTCTGCGCTTCTGTCCATCTGTTTGTTGCTCAAGTGTCTTTTTAATTGCTTCTTGTCGCTTTGTACTTTCAGCTCGTTCAATTTCAGATTTAGCAATTTTTTCAAGTTTGGCGTATGTGCTCAGTGCTTTTTGACAATTAAAAAAACCGTCCCGATCTTTCCAGTCATAACCCAAAATTTCTTTTTCTAGGTGTGTTAATGGGACAGTCGTAGTCATTTTATGTTGAATAATTTTGTACAACTCAGCATTTTTTCTATACGCAGTTCTTTGACGATTTACAGTTTTTATTAGCGTCAACAATTCATTATCAACAGCAATATGAGAAGCCGTAATCGGTCTAAAATTTTCAGCATCACAAAGTTCTTGCTGTGCTTTAGTTCGAAATTCCATACGCATTGCAAAACGAATTATTCTGTTCAAATCAGAATCATCAAACAACTTTGCCGGCCGTCCACGAGTCGCCATAAGAGAAACCACGCACAATAAAAATATAGTTTTCTCATCATACATTGTCACGCAACAAAAATTAAACTAAATTACGTGAGTAATTTATTTAATGTTTTGCTCGTCTACGTGTTTCTAATTCAAATTAATTACTACGTAATCAATTTGAATTAGAAACTCTCATCTCGCCCTGCGGGGCAAAAGCAAAAACAAGCATATTTCAAAATGGAGTTATCGGAAAATGTACTACTTTGATTATGCATATACTGGCAAAGGCACAACAAAAATTAAAGCCAAATCCGGAGCAACAAAAGTTAAAAAAGCGGCATCGTGCAAAAACCGGTTTCACTACATTACTCGAACTGCTCACTATAAAAATCACAAAGATAACGTGCATGAAAAAGTTGAGTTTGTGAAATCCGGCAACATGCCCAGCTTTGCCGAAAATCGCCCAGACATATTCTGGGAAGCTGCTCACAACTACGAAAGAAAAAATGCTCGCACTGCTGCAAGCCAAGTTATCGCATTACCGAAAGAATTGTCTGTTCAGCAACGAATCGAACTAGCAGAAGCATTGATTAAACAATTCACTCATGAGTTTAACTTCCCATACACTGCCGCAATTCATAATCATGCAGGCGAGATCGGTGGCCAAGATCAACCGCACTTGCATATTATGTATTGCGAGCGTTCAGTCGATGAACATAATAGAACTGCTGAACAGTTTTTCAGTCGCTATAACGACAAAGACCCTGCCAACGGTGGTGCCCAAAAGATCACACCGGATGTACGTGGCAAAGGCAAAACAATCATCAATGAAATGCGTGTAGATACAGAAGTTATTATTAATGAGCACCTGGAGAAGTACGCACCAACCAAAATAGTAAAAATAAAGGGCATTGATGTCGAAGTTCCAAACTCTGTGTCGTGTCTGCATCACGAAGACTACAACCGCATCAACGGCACGAACTTAAAGCCAGTACCAATGATTCCTAAATCATTGCTACGCCTTGACCCTAACCTGACGTTTAAAGACAAAGATAAAAATGTTGCATATCAAGCAAAGCTTGCAGAACGTGAGCGAGCGATCAACGAAGTCAATGAACTGCGTGAATACAATAACTTTGAAATGTATCAGCAGTATTACTTTAATGAGTTAAATAATCTTAGAGAGTCTATTTTTAATCAAAATAAAGATTACGACTCACCACCACCATTTTAAAATGCTCTAGAACGTAAAAAAACGGGGTTTTTAGCCCTGCTTGATCTTTCCTGAATAAAATTATAATTGAAATAAAAAATGCTCTTAGAACGCAAATAGTGCGTATTTAGCGAGTGTCTACGAGCGACACAATGAAAATTCGCTTATTCCCCCCTCTGAAAAACAGCTTTTAAAAAATCTTGAAGCATAGACTTGAGATTTTCTATAACTGGCATTTGAACCTAGACCGAGCGAAGCGAGCATAAAGTTCTATGAGCGAAGCGAATTCATAGTTGCTTTTGCTTTTAGATTTCACAAACAGAATCAACCAAAACTGCCCCTCGCTGTGAGCGTAGCGAACAGCAATAGAGTACGAGCTTTAGCGAGTACCTAGGGCAGTTCCACTCCCCTGCTGTTGGGCTTTTAATAATTTTTAAAGCTTTTAAATGCTTTTAGGAGGGGTGAAAGCATTGATATACGTGCATTTCAGCGGTCATAAACGGACATTAGCTCTTATATAAACGGACATTAGCTCTTATATAAACGGACATTAGCTCTTATATAAACGGACATTAGCTCTTAATTCAGGGACATAAAATATATTGACCTTAAAAGGATGTTAACGTACATTGTCTTTTAATTTAATAATACAATTATGGCTGTCTTATGAAGAACAGTTTAATAGTGAAAGATAATGCTTTAATTAATGCCAGCTACAATCTGGAGCTAACAGAACAACGATTAATTATGCTCGCAATTATCAACGCTAGAGAGTCTGGGCAAGGCATCACAGCAGACAGTAAATTAGAAATACATGCAAGTGACTATG
>NZ_VPAQ01000045.1:0-3010 GCF_013419135.1 Acinetobacter sp. YH12100
GGCCAGGCCTCAGCATTTTATTATGGTGATCCCCTGGGCGAAATGCGCCTGGTAAGCAGAGTTTTTGAAATGTAAGGCCTTTGAATAAGACAAAAGGCTGCCTCATCGCTAACTTTGCAACAGTGCCCCCGACAGACCCGCAGGAAGCAATAAAATCTCTGGGTCATCAGCTTGATAGTCGTTACAGACAGGTTGCTGCACGTCTTGGCGAAAATGAGGCTGTCGAACTCGATGTTTCTGGCCCGAAGCCCCGGTTGACAATTTCTCCCCTCGCCAGTCTTGATGAGCCGGACAGTCTGAAACGACTGAGCAAAATGATCAGTGATCTGCTCCCTCCGGTGGATTTAACGGAGTTGCTGCTCGAAATTAACGCCCATACCGGATTTGCTGATGAGTTTTTCCATGCTAGTGAAGCCAGTGCCAGAGTTGATGATCTGCCCGTCAGCATCAGCGCCGTGCTGATGGCTGAAGCCTGCAATATCGGTCTGGAACCACTGATCAGATCAAATGTTCCTGCACTGACCCGACACCGGCTGAACTGGACAAAAGCGAACTATCTGCGGGCTGAAACTATCACCAGCGCTAATGCCAGACTGGTTGATTTTCAGGCAACGCTGCCACTGGCACAGATATGGGGTGGCGGAGAAGTGGCATCTGCAGATGGAATGCGCTTTGTTACGCCAGTCAGAACAATCAATGCCGGACCGAACCGCAAATACTTTGGTAATAACAGAGGGATCACCTGGTACAACTTTGTGTCCGATCAGTATTCCGGCTTTCATGGCATCGTTATACCGGGGACGCTGAGGGACTCTATCTTTGTGCTGGAAGGCCTTCTGGAACAGGAGACCGGGCTGAATCCAACCGAAATTATGACCGATACAGCAGGTACCAGCGAACTTGTCTTTGGCCTTTTCTGGCTGCTGGGATACCAGTTTTCTCCACGCCTGGCTGATGCCGGTGCTTCGGTTTTCTGGCGAATGGGCCATGATGCCAACTATGGCGTGCTGAATGATATTGCCAGAGGGCAATCAGATCCCCGAAAAATAGTCCTTCAGTGGGACGAAATGATCCGGACCGCTGGCTCCCTGAAACTGGGCAAAGTACAGGCTTCAGTGCTGGTCCGTTCATTGCTGAAAAGTGAACGTCCTTCCGGACTGACTCAGGCAATCATTGAAGTGGGGCGCATCAACAAAACGCTGTATCTGCTTAATTATATTGATGATGAAGATTACCGCCGGCGCATTCTGACCCAGCTTAATCGGGGAGAAAGCCGCCATGCCGTTGCCAGAGCCATCTGTCACGGTCAAAAAGGTGAGATAAGAAAACGATATACCGACGGTCAGGAAGATCAACTGGGCGCACTGGGGCTGGTCACTAACGCCGTCGTGTTATGGAACACTATGTATATGCAGGCAGCCCTGGATCATCTCCGGGCGCAAGGTGAAACACTGAATGATGAAGATATCGCACGCCTCTCCCCGCTTTGCCACGGACATATCAATATGCTCGGCCATTATTCCTTCACGCTGGCAGAACTGGTGACTAAAGGACATCTGAGACCATTAAAAGAGGCGTCAGAGGTAGAAAACGTTGCTTAACGTGAGTTTTCGTTCCACTGAGCGTCAGACCCCTATACCTATCGAGATATCACTCTACCTCTCGCTGCTTGACCGAGGTGGAGGACCGTCGCCGTTGGTGGCTTTTTGGCCAAGCGTTTATCCGCGTCGTCTCGCCGCCCGCTCCGCCTCCGCGCGAATAGCAAGCAGCGAAGGACCAAGAAGCTCACGCGCATGAGCGACCGTTTCGGCGGATGCCGTGTTTAGGGTCAGGACCCATTGATTTGAACTGACGGCTGTGATTCAGATGGGCGTATAGGAGCCCGACTGATGAGTAATTTGTTTTGGCTGACGGACGAGCAAATGGCTCGTCTTCAGCCCTATTTCCCCAAGAGCCATGGCCGCCAGCGCGTTGATGATCGACGCGTTCTGAGCGGCATCATCTTCGTCAACCGCAACGGGCTGCGTTGGCGTGATGCGCCGAAGGAATATGGCCCGGCGAAGACGCTTTATAACCGCTGGAAACGCTGGGGCGACAAGGGCGTATTTATCCAGATGATGGAAGGTCTGGCCGTGCCTGAAGCCGCAGAGCACAAGACCATCATGATCGATGCGACCTATCTCAAGGCCCACCGCACGGCTTCCAGCTTGCGGGTAAAAAAGGGGGCGCGGGCCGCCTGATTGGACGCACGAAAGGCGGCATGAACACCAAGCTTCATGCCGTAACGGATGCGAGTGGTCGCCCGATCAGCTTCTTCATAACGGCAGGCCAGGTCAGCGATTACACCGGTGCTGCCGCCTTGCTTGATGAACTTCCCAAGGCCAAATGGTTGCTGGCCGACCGTGGCTATGATGCCGACTGGTATCGTGACGCTTTACAGGCGAAGGGGATCACTCCCTGCATTCCAGGTCGAAAATCCCGCAAGAAGACCATCAAATACGACAAACGCCGCTACAAACGGCGCAACCGGATCGAGATCATGTTCGGGCGTCTCAAAGACTGGCGGCGTGTCGCTACGCGTTACGACCGGTGCCCAATGGCCTTTCTCTCCGCCATCGCTCTCGCTGCGACCGTTATCTTCTGGCTATGAGCAATGAGTCCTGACCCTAGCGCATATCAAGCCAGAGGAGCCTGAGGTACTTGGTCTTTTAGCCCTCATGGAACTCCAGTGCTCTCGGCTGCTTGCCCGACAAGATCGTCAAGGCTTGCCAGTGCCGCTCGATCGTCAGGATCGTGGCTTGTGGGATCGATTGCTCATACGTCGAGGTCTGGAGATAGTTGAGCGAGCATGCCGCATGTCGTCTCCCACTGGATGGTATCTTCGGCACTGTTGCAAAGTTAGCGATGAGGCAGCCTTTTGTCTTATTCAAAGGCCTTACATTTCAAAAACTCTGCTTACCAGGCGCATTTCGCCCAGGGGATCACCATAATAAAATGCTGAGGCCTGGCC
>NZ_VPAQ01000046.1:0-2946 GCF_013419135.1 Acinetobacter sp. YH12100
AGCGTGTTGTAACACTGATACCATTTTTAAGAATAATGGACGAGGAACGCCAACAAGTCGTTTAAATTCCCCATCATTAAATCTAGTTAAATTTTCATATTTCATGGGACTAGTATAAACAATTTTTACTTTCGCAAGAGGTCTAGTGTCTGCACCAGTATGTGATTGTCGATGCGATCCGGGATCGTAACGTGTTGCAGTTCCAGATTGATTACCGGGGTAAATACACGGCCAAGGGCATGCAGCACAACCTCGACTATGACGATGATGTCGAAGGCATTGATACCCGGGAGCTCTACGACAATCCACAGCGCCTGGAAATGATTGCGCGCTATATTGTCGATACGCATCCGACCAAAACTCGCAATGGTGAATTTACCGCGATGTTCTGTGTCAGTTCGGTCGATACCCTGACCCAGTACTATGAAGTGTTTGAAAAGGTTCAGGCCGAGAAACAGCAACAGGATGAAGAGCAGGGCCGACTGTTCAAACCGCTGACGATTGCGACGATTTTCTCCTATGCCGCCAATGAAGCAGTCCCAGTAGATGAGCAAAACGGGCTGATCCATGAAGAAGCAGCCGATATTCCCAGCCAGATCAATCCGTCCAGTCGCGACAAGCTGGACCGTTATATCGCCAAGTACAACCAGCAGTTTAAGACCAACTACAATTCTGGCGACCAGTTCTATGCCTATTACCGCGACATTGCCGATCGGGTCAAAAAGAAACAGATTGATATCCTGCTTGTGGTGAATATGTTTCTGACCGGTTTTGATTCCAAGCCCTTAAATACCCTGTATGTCGACAAGAACCTGAAATACCATGGCCTGATTCAGGCCTTCTCGCGAACCAACCGCGTCTTTAACGACAAAAAACCTTTCGGCAACATCATCTGTTTCCGTAACCTGAAACGCGCCACTGATGAAGCACTGGCATTATTTTCCAATAAAGAAGCGCAAAAAGTGGTACTGGTGCCAAGTTATGAAGAAATTCAGCAGGACTATGAAGTGGCAGTACAGAAGCTACTAAATATTACCCCTGATTATCAAAGTGTCGACGAACTCATCACTGAAGATCAGCAGCTGGCGTTCATTAAAGCCTTTCGAGAAGTGATGCAAACCTTTATTGAATATGATCAGGACCAGACTGCACTGGATAAACAGCATTTTGCCAACTTTGCGTCCAAGTATGCCGATCTATGTCGTGATGTACGCAAGACCACTAAAAAAGAAAAAGTATCGGTACTGGACGATGTCGATTTTCAGCTGGACTTACTGCACAGTGACCGGATCAATGTTGGTTATATCATCAACCTGCTACAACTGGCTGTGAATAGTGATGATGAAGACAAACGTAAGAAGTATGAAGCTCAGGTCTATGACCTGATTGGCAATGAAATCACCCTGTATGACAAGCAGGCGCTGATCCAGAAGTTTATTGAAGAAAACCTGCCCAAGATGATCAATGGCCAGAGCGTACAAACGGCCTTTGCTCAGTTCTGGGATGCTGAAAAAGAACAGGCCTATCAGTACCTCTGTACAGAAGAAAACCTGAAACCAGAAGCAATGAAGCAAGTTCTGGAACATTACGAGTTCACCAAACGTTTACCACGTAAGGAAGAATTGAAAGACTTGCTGAACTTTAAAGTGAAGCTGTTTGAACGGGAAAATGTGTTGAGTAATCTGCTGGTCAAGACCCGAAAGCTGATTGAAAAGTTTTATGTGGGGTTTTAACAGCAGCCCGTGAAGTGATCCAATAATCTAGAGCTAGAAGAGACTATTCATTTTGAAACTGCTTCAAATGATTTTGGACTTCTCATATCAGGTTACATCTGAAAAACACATATATTTTATATTGCGAATATGCGTATATTCATATACAAAGCTATGATTCATTGATAAGAGTAAAGCTCATGGATCAAATGCCAAAAGTCCAAATTTATCATAATCCAGCCTGTGGTACCTCACGCAATACGCTGGCTTTAATTCGCAATGCGGGAATTGAGCCTGAAGTGATCGAATATCTAGTTACGCCTCCTTCTCGTGATGAGCTGATTCAACTGATTTCTGATGCAGGTTTATCGGTAAGAGATGCGCTCCGTAAAAATGTCGATCCCTATACCGAGCTGAATCTAGATGATGCCGGCTGGAGCGATGAGAAACTGCTTGATGCCATGCTGCAACATCCGATCCTGATCAACCGCCCGTTGGTGGTTACCGAGCTTGGAACCCGATTATGCCGCCCATCGGAAGTGGTACTGGATATTCTGCCTTCGCCACAATTAAAAGCCTTTGCCAAAGAAGACGGTGAAATCATCGTGGATCAACAGGGCAATCGGGTAAAATAAAGTGTCCCCCCTACGAAAAAGCTTCAACTTGATTGGAGCTTTTTTATCTGAAAAACACATGGACGATGATCCATATCATTTACATACTGAATGAAATAGGTTCTTGAAGGATAAAGGAATTGGATCATCAGCAGGCAGTTTCCCCGTATCAGGTTTTGACAGAGAGTACCATTTTTCAAATCTTACACAGGCTACCGACTGGAAACTGTTGCGCAGGTCAATGGTTCAAAAATCTGCCGATGAGTGCATCGACCTGATCTCATCCCCCTAAAACCAGGAGCTTTAAATGGAAAGCATAATCGCGATTTTTGCCTGGCTGAATGATGTGCTGCTTAAAATGACCTGGCTCTCGGAAGGCGTGCGCTGGCTGGTCGAAAATGTCTTCGGTTTATCGGTGGTGACCCGGCTCGGTGGCAGTATTCACTTCTTTATTTATGATGTTTTTAAGATCTTTATTCTGCTCTCAGTCCTGATCTATCTGTAAGTGAAAGAGGACTCCACCCGACAGTCAGGGTGGAGGTGAATTTCACAGATTTTAACCTTGTTGGTTTTGAATGTATTTCTTAATAATATCTAAGGGCGCACCACCGCACGACCCT
>NZ_VPAQ01000047.1:0-2671 GCF_013419135.1 Acinetobacter sp. YH12100
GAAATTCATGCACGTGTAGCAGTCCTCAACAGATTTACGGAATTAGGTCGACCACTTACCCAAGTTACGCCTTAAATTTGGCTCAATTAGGGGCGCTTTGCATTTCAAATCTTTGTGCAACAAAGCCGTTTTTAATAGAAAAACCTTAATTTTTTTAAAATTGAGACTTATAGGTGTAGAGATTCACCCCCCTTAGTTACAGCTGAGAGTGGTGGCAGTCCAAATCTAACTAAAAGGTGTCTATAAAATCAGTAGCTATTCAGTCTTGCAAAATATTCACTTAATTTTTGTTATACAAAGCTTTTGAGTAAAGGATGAACCCACATCAATGTAATAGCAATTATCTAACCGGGTCATTTCCTTGACGATCGTATGTCCCAAATAGATAGCATCTATGTTCTCTACAACATCATAATTATCTGAATAGTTCTTTACTCTTCCACGCCCCCATAGTGCATTTGTGTAAGCTGAAACCATTCCTGAAATCCTGTAATCACCTTGCATGATATCTGCTTTAAAAGCGCCCCATTCATGAATATCAATATCTGCATGAACTACTCCTATTCGTTTATCTAGAAGTTCAAGCTCGATAACGATTGGTAAATCTTCAAAGCTTTTGATAATTTTATGCTGCTGATGTGATGACAACTGATAGAACCACTCACCACCATTTCTTTCATGTAAATGTCTAAGCTTTGAATCAAATAGACTTTTAATACACATTTCTTCGTGATTGCCACGAACGGTTCGAAACCATGGTTTTTTAATCAATGAAAAACATTCTAAATTTTCTTTGCCTTTATCAACCAGGTCACCCGTGCATATCAACAAATCTTTATCAAAGTCAAAATCGATAGCGTTGAGATGGCTCATCAGCAAGTGATAAGAACCATGCAAGTCGCCTACTACGAAGATCGATTTGAAAGATGATCCATCTATAATCTGGATATGATTTGTCATGAGGGAGCATCATCCTACTGATTAATAGCATTATGCATGAATAATATTTTAACTAACCACAGACCTTCAACCAACCTTGATCGCAAAAATAGCCCCAGACGAATTTTTACTTTTGGTCAGCCCATTCAGACATGATCTCAATACTAAATAAGTCCCGTATCAGAAATGTGTGTCACCAATCTGACTTTGGTTTTGCCAGTTGCAGTACAGGTGGCTTGTTATTACCTGATGCTCTTTTGCGAACTTTGCCTTTTAGTTTAAGCAACTGTATAGGTGAAAATGACTCTTCAGGTATTAAAACATTGAAATTATTAATCATGTTTAATGCAGCTAGAATTGCAATTAAATCCGAGAGTTTCGCATTACCTTTCTCAGCATTTAACACCGTTCTTCGACTGATCCATGCTTTACTCGCAACTTCAGCTTGTGTCATATCTCGATTTAATCGAATGCGTTTTAAGCGCTCTCCCAACACTGATGCAATATATACTGGACTGTCATTTTCAGAATACATCATTATTCATCACTCACATTTAGATATTTTATGACCTTATGGCATAGAAAAATCTAGTCAATCCTAAAGTCGTTAAGTCCTAATATTGCACATATCCTGTTTTAATTGCCAGTTATGTGCAAATATCTGTACCTAATACCATATAGATTCTTTCTGATACACACTGAGAATGAGGAGCATGCCATTTTTATCTTCTCCATTGGCTCATACTGAACCTCTCTTTTTTATAATAAAATAAATTGAGCTCCTGACATTCTTTGATTATTTATTTTTCAGTTTTTATAAGAACTACTGATCAGGACCTTGACGCACTGCTCTTTACTGGATAACCTTATTTCAACACAGCAAAATCTGTGCTCAGGTGTGAGAACCTGATAAAATCTAGGTGCAATTAAATGTCGCACTTGCGGCTATTTTTTTGCCTACTGTTAAGCAGTTCTTATGGTAGCTTAGCAGGGCAGCTTCGTGCTGGCTGATCCTAGATTCAGTATTCTCACCCCTGTTAAGTTGCCTCCATTACCGTGAGAAGTGATGGAGATAATTAAACTCTTATCTAGGAAACTGCTATGCGTACTAAATTCAATGATGCAAACCCATGCATGCCAAAAAACCTCGCTAAACAGCTGATTATCGAAGGTGCTAAAGTTCTGAACCATCAACAGCGCCAAGCCTTGCTCGATATTTTCATGGCTTTAGATCAGGCGGAAAAAACAGCTGAAAAGATACTTCAGCAACATGCTGTAGCTCAACAGAGCACCTACAACTTTTCTCAAGTTCACGAATGCCAAGATGAAGACAATCAGGAATATTGGTCAGGTCATTACCATGATTCTTACAGTCAAGAATATCCAGAAGATTGGGTAAAACGGACTCAGTCCACCCCACGTCGTCATAAGTTCCCTAAGACTGTTTACTGATCGGCGGGGGTGTCTCTTTAAAAGTAGGCATCATAATCCGAGCTACTCGACCGAGTTGGCTCGGATTCTCTTGGTGAAAGTACTGCATCATTTTGATGATCTAGATGTGAATCTTCGGATAACTCGGTTAGCCTTGGCACTGTTGCAAATAGTGATTTGAGTCGATGATGTTCCCTTTAAAAAGTGCTTAGAGACCGAAAACCCTGTTGATTAGACACACTTCACCCTGAGGCTGACCATAATAAAATGACGATGCTTGTCCTTTACGTAGTGCACGCAT
>NZ_VPAQ01000048.1:0-2268 GCF_013419135.1 Acinetobacter sp. YH12100
AACTTAAACATTTTCGGATATTAACAGAACGCTATAGAAATAGACGGAAACGCTTTGGTCTAAGAATGAATTTAATTGCTGGAATGGTGAATTGGATGCTCTTAAATTAACTTTCGCAAGAGATCTACTGATTAAACAGATAATCCGTGGTGAGTTTGAGGCCGGCTTTAGACTGACTGTTTTCCTCAAAAATCGGCGTTCCGGTAAAACCAAACATCTGCGCATTGCTGAAGAACTTCTTGATATTCTGATGGGTCTCACCAAACTGGCTGCGGTGACATTCATCAAAGATAAACACCACTTTCTGGTCTTTGAGATAATCAATGTATTCCAGATAGCGATCCGTGCTGATGGCCCGGTTTAGCTTCTGGATGGTGGTGACAATCAGTTTGTCATGGCGTTGATCCAGCTGCTTGACCAAAGTATGCGTGCTATCGGTGCTGTCGACACTTTCGGCTTTAAAGGCATTAAATTCGCGTGAGGTTTGCGTGTCCAGGTCGTTCCTGTCCACCACAAACAGGACTTTTTCCACGTCCGGCATTTGCATGATGATCTGGCTGGCTTTAAACGAGGTCAGGGTTTTGCCTGAACCGGTGGTATGCCAGATATAGCCGTTCTGATCGGAGTTTTGCACATGCTGCACGATTTTCTGCACTGCATAAATCTGATAGGGACGTAGCACCATCAGGCTTTTCGTGGTTTCTAGCAGCACCATGTATTGGGTCAGCATTTGGGTCAGATGCTGCTGATTGAGAAAAGCTTCGGCAAAGTCGACAATTTCATTGATGTGTTTGTTATTGACATCCGCCCATGGAAAGGCAAACTCGATGCCTGTGGTGCCGTTAGAATAATAACGGGTATTGGCACCATTACTGATCACAAACAGCTGGATAAAGCCAAATAGCCCTTGCCCAGCCCAATACGCTTCACGAATATAGCGTTGCGTTTGATTAAAGGCTTCGGCGATTTCCATGCCGCGTTTTTTCAGCTCGATCTGTACCAAAGGCAAACCATTGACCAGTAAGGTCACATCAAAACGGCTGGTACGGCCATTATAGTCGCGGTGGTCGATGGTGATTTGATTGGTGACCTGATAAATATTTTTGCTTGGTTCATCAGACAGGAAAAAAAGGTGTTTGCTGCTGCCGTCATCAAATTTGACTGGAAACAGATCACGCAGATTCTTGGCCCGTTCAAATACCGTGCCTGTATTTAGAAAACTAATGACCTGCTTCCACTCTGTATCAGATAGTGGCGCAAGTCCATTGGCACGTTCAATCTGGGTTTTCAGGTTAGACAGTAGTTGGCTTTCGTCCTTGAGCGTCACCGCAGCATATCCCAATTGCTTGAGCTGGCTAATCAGTTCATTTTCAAGTTGATATTCGCTTTGTACTGTCATTTCCTTCCCCTCTAAAATCTTAAATTATTCACTTCAATGTCTGTTTAATTAAACTCAAGATATATTCTAAATTTTCTGTATCTGACACGATCACCTCACAATCGCCATTGCCCCAATGTCCAATATTGGTCACATCTTTCGCGAGCTGTTTCGGGTCATCCAGTTGATTAAAAGGCATATTCAGCCAGATGCGAATTTGCTTTGTCCCAATACTCATATAGACATAGTTACGCTTACCCTTACGGAAGGCGATATACATTTTCTTGGGATGAATATCTAAATCGGTGGTTAAGCCCAGAATTGAGTCCCTGAATTGCTCATATAGCTCTTTGATGTCATCGGACTTCTCCGCCAAGTGATAGGCTTCATCATATTGCTGGATTTCTTTGGCAATCTTTTGAATATCTTCAGACTCAACCTTTTGCACTTGCTTGATTGAAGGCGCTGATTTGGCTTTCTGCAATGGATTGACTGAAACAATTCCGCCTTGATAACGTTTGATTTCCCACAGCTCAATGCCTAAATCTTTAAAGTTGGTAGACTGCTTTTGAAAGTCGGTAAAGCTCGGTGAAACAAAGATGATTCGGCTCTGTGACCAATCTACATCCTGACGTTTAAGCTGTTTGCTCTGGCTCTCATTGTACTCAACGATAAAATCTGCCTTATAGTCGAGCATTAGATTCAGATAAGAAACGCCTTGATCAATCACGCTATAATTGCGTTCACGCTTGTATTCGATAATGGCTTTGTTGCACAAACCTATCTGTAAAGGCTTTTTCAGCGATATAATTTTCAAATGAAGAAGCCTACACACAAAATCTACCGCACAACCAATTGGCCCGCATATAACCGAGCACTCATGAGTCGCG
>NZ_VPAQ01000049.1:0-2148 GCF_013419135.1 Acinetobacter sp. YH12100
GGTTTCAAAGCCTCCCACCTATCCTACACAAGTAAGATCAAAGTTCAATGTCAAGCTGCAGTAAAGGTTCACGGGGTCTTTCCGTCTAGCCGCGGGTACACCGCATCTTCACGGCGAATTCGATTTCACTGAGTCTCTGCTGGAGACAGCGCCCCCATCATTATGCCATTCGTGCAGGTCGGAACTTACCCGACAAGGAATTTCGCTACCTTAGGACCGTTATAGTTACGGCCGCCGTTTACTGGGGCTTCGATCAAGAGCTTCGCTTACGCTAACCCCATCAATTAACCTTCCAGCACCGGGCAGGCATCACACCCTATACGTCCACTTTCGTGTTTGCAGAGTGCTATGTTTTTAATAAACAGTTGCAGGGGCCTGGTTTCTGTGGCTGCTCTCAGCTCAGGAAGCAAGTTCCATCACCAAAAGCAGCGTACCTTCTCCCGAAGTTACGGTACCATTTTGCCTAGTTCCTTCAGCAGAGTTCTCTCAAGCGCTTTGGTCTACTCGACCTGACCACCTGTGTCGGTTTCGGGTACGATTCCTGTGTAACTGAAGCTTAGAGACTTTTCCTGGAAGCATGGTATCAGCCACTTCACTGTACAAGTACAGCTTGCTATCAGTTCTCAGCATAGAGCACCCCGGATTTGCCTAAGATGCATGCCTACAACCTTTCACCTGGACAACCAACGCCAGGCTGACTTAACCTTCTCCGTCCTCTCATCGCATTACACAGAAGTATTGGAATATTAACCAATTTCCCATCGACTACGCCTCTCGGCCTCGCCTTAGGGGTCGACTCACCCAGCCCCGATTAACGTTGGACTGGAACCCTTGGTCTTTCAGCGTGCGAGTTTTTCACTCGCATTGTCGTTACTCACGTCAGCATTCGCACTTCTGATACCTCCAGCAGACTTCTCAATCCACCTTCATCGGCTTACAGAACGCTCCCCTACCACGCATAATAAATTATGCATCCGCAGCTTCGGCATATAGTTTTAGCCCCGTTACATCTTCCGCGCAGGCCGACTCGACTAGTGAGCTATTACGCTTTCTTTAAAGGGTGGCTGCTTCTAAGCCAACCTCCTAGCTGTCTATGCCTTCCCACATCGTTTCCCACTTAACTATAATTTTGGGGCCTTAGCTGGCGGTCTGGATTGTTTTCCTCTTGACTACGGACGTTAGCACCCGCAGTCTGTCTCCCGGATAGTACTCATTGGTATTCGGAGTTTGCATCGGTTTGGTAAGTCGGGATGACCCCCTAGCCGAAACAGTGCTCTACCCCCAATGGTATTCGTCCGAGGCGCTACCTAAATAGCTTTCGGGGAGAACCAGCTATCACCAAGTTTGATTAGCCTTTCACCCCTATCCACAAGTCATCCCCTGGCTTTTCAACGACAGTGGGTTCGGTCCTCCAGTTAGTGTTACCCAACCTTCAACCTGCTCATGGATAGATCACCTGGTTTCGGGTCTATACCCAGCAACTAATGCGCCCTATTAAGACTCGGTTTCCCTACGGCTCCCCTATTCGGTTAACCTTGCTACTGAATATAAGTCGCTGACCCATTATACAAAAGGTACGCAGTCACCGAACAAGTCGGCTCCCACTGCTTGTATGCATGCGGTTTCAGGATCTATTTCACTCCCCTCACAGGGGTTCTTTTCGCCTTTCCCTCACGGTACTGGTTCACTATCGGTCAGTCAGGAGTATTTAGCCTTGGAGGATGGTCCCCCCATATTCAGACAAGGTTTCACGTGCCTCGCCCTACTCGACATCATCATATAAGCCCTTTCGTGTACAGGACTATCACCGTCTACGGTCGCACTTCCCAGAGCGTTCCACTAGAACTTATATGACTTAATGGGCTCTTCCCCTTTCGCTCGCCGCTACTGAGGGAATCTCAATTGATTTCTTTTCCTAAGGGTACTGAGATGTTTCACTTCCCCTCGTTCGCCTTGCATGACTATGTATTCATCATGCAATACCTACCTTATGGTAAGTGGGTTTCCCCATTCAGACATCTCCGGATCACAGGATATTTGCCGCCTCCCCGGAGCTTTTCGCAGGCTATCACGTCTTTCATCGCCTCTGACTGCCAAGGCATCCACCACATGCACTTAATTACTTGACTATACAACCCCAAACAGTCG
>NZ_VPAQ01000050.1:0-1882 GCF_013419135.1 Acinetobacter sp. YH12100
TTGACATACTCCCACCACTTTCACGATGTTCAAGTGGGGGATTCTAAAAGCAAAAGCTCTTAGGTGACTTCCTCACGGATTTCACTTGCTTTCTGCTTCGCAAGGCGACCTTTACCGCATCCACCCTCCACAGACAAAACGATGTGTCCCACCGCCAAAATGTTGCGAGAAGCATTAATATCTGCATTCTCGCTAAAACAACAACTGACACACTCAAAGTTTGCTTGAGTAAGCCTATTTTCTTTTGCAACATGACCACATGAACTACAAGTTTGACTTGTATATCTAGGGTCAACTTTAACAAGCAAACCACCTCGCCATTGCTGTTTGTACTCCAACATACCAACAAGCATTGACCAACCTTGATCCAGGATTGATTTATTTAAGCCTGACTTGGCTTTAACATTCTTTCCTTTTTTCTCGATTGAGCCTTTCGCTGACTTCGACATATTGGCTACTTTTAAGTCCTCAACTACGATCATTGCGTGGTTTTTGCTGAGCGTTGTGGTGACTTTGTGCAAGTAGTCATGCCGAATATTGGCAATATGATGATGTAATTTATTGATCTTGAGATTCAGCTTTTTCCAACTTTGACTGAACTTGTTTTTCTTTCTCAGCTTGCGCTGAAGCCTAGCCAACTTTACTTGATTGGCCTTGAAACTATTGATCGGGTCGAATACTTGACCACTAGATGTTGTAATTAAATTTTTAACACCTAAATCAATGCCAACGGCTGATTTTGATGGGTGGACTGGTGCTTCTACTGTGCTTTCAACACCGAAAGAGATATACCACTTTCCAACATGCTTTGAGATTGTGACATTCTTGATTTCACCAAGAATCTCTTGTGACTTTCTGAATTTCACAACGCCAATGTCATTAGGTAACTTAACTTGGTTGCCTTTAACCCAACAGTATCTATTGAATTGAACAATACGAATGGAATCATAGCCATTAGATTTCTTTTTGAATCGTGGCATGAGTGGTCTAAATTGGACTTCACGACCATCCGGCAATTTAAAGAATCTTGGTTTTTTGGCTTTAAATGGTTTTTGCTTTAACTTGGCTTGTTCTTTCGGGTCAAAGAACTTCCCCCAGGCATCACCAAGATCACGCACTTTTTGTTGAAGTGAAACGCCATTTGAACTGTTTTCCAGAAAAGCACACTCAGGTTTTTTTCGTAATTCAGGAATTTTATTGACTAAATTAACTTTGTTGATTCGCTCATTATTAGCAAGCATCTCGAACGATACAGCTAAAATTTGATTCCAAACAAAACGTGCAGAGCCAAGCAACTTATTTAAAACAAGCTCCTGCTCTGCATTAGGCTCAAGCCTAAATTTATACGCTTTGTTGATTTTCATAAATGAGTATGTATGTGTTAATATGATCAAATGCTATCATTAAATGAACAATCAAACAATGACTGAAATCTATAAAAACCGCTATTCAGCCTTTAACTTACACGTACACCTAGTATTTATTACAAAGTACAGAAAGAAAATTCTAAATGATCTACATCATAATTATTTTATTGAGTGTGTAGACGAAATATGCAAAGATTTTGATGCAGAGCTAAAAGAATGTAATGGTGAGGCTGACCATGTTCACATGCTTATTCAGTACCCACCAACTGTTCAGCTTAGTAAGTTGGTGAATAATTTAAAATCGGTAACAAGCAGAAGAATGCGGAATGAATTTTTAGATTTACGTGGTAGTTATGCAAAACCTGTTTTATGGTCACGATCTTATTTTGCAGGGTCGTGCGGTGGTGCGCCCTTAGATATTATTAAGAAATACATTCAAAACCAACAAGGTTAAAATCTGTGAAATTCACCTCCACCCTGACTGTCGGGTGGAGTCCTCTTTCACTTACAGATAG